>DAIOEI010000388.1:0-2778 GCA_036746335.1 Hydrogenophaga sp.
GCTGGGAAGGCTTGGAAACGTTCGTGGTGGGCGCGGTAGCTGTCGCGGTATCGGTCATCGGTCTTGTCTCCTGTGGATGCCGACCTCGAAGCGGGCCGGTGCCCCTTGCTTCTCAAGACCCGTGCCATGCGGCGGACGCGCGCAAGTGCTTGATTTGTATAGGGTTCCTCAGTCGGTGCGGGTGTCACACCCCGTGCACCTGTCACACGCCCGAGTGACAGGTGTCACAGCAGATCCGGCGCGAAGTGCCATGAGCCAGAACGCCGCGGAACCGGCTCTGCCGGGCCGCCAGCGTTGCCCCCTCTGGGGGGTCGCGCGCAGCGCGGCGGGGGGTCAGCTCAATCTGTGCACGATCCCGCCGCGCTTCATCCGCCGGTACAGCGTCATGCGCGAGAGCCCCATGTCCCGCGCCACCGCGCTCACGTTCCAGTGCGCCGTGCGCAGTGCCTGCAGCAGCGCCTCTGGCCCGTCGTCGTTGGCCAAAGCCGCCACGGTGTTGGCGCTGCGCCGCGCCAATCGACTGGCCTGCAGCTCCGGCAGGTCGTCGAGATCGATCGCCCCCTCTGCACAGATGCTGGCCGCGTAGTCGAGCACGTTGCGCAGCTCGCGCAGGTTGCCTGGCCAAGGGTGGCTCATCAGCCGCTGCAGCGCGGCGGGCGTGAGCGCGCGCCCGCCCAGCAGCCGCGTGATCATCGCGCCCAGGTCGCTGCGTTCGCGCAGCGGCGGCAGCTCGATGTGCGCGCCCTTCAGGCGGTAGTACAGGTCGTCGCGGAAGCGCCCGGCAAGCACCAGCTGCTCCAGCGGCGCGTGCGTCGCCGCGATCACGCGGATGTTCACCGGCACCGGCCGCGTCGCGCCCACCGGCAGCACCTCGCGCTCCGACAGCACGCGCAGCAGCCGCGCCTGCAGCGCCAGTGGCATGTCGCCGATCTCGTCGAGGAACAGCGTGCCGCCGTCGGCCTCGGCGATCAGGCCGCGCTTGCCCTTGGGCGAGGCACCCGAGAAGCTGCCCGGCAGGTGGCCAAACAGCTCGCTCTCGATCAGGTGCTCCGGAATCGCCGCGCAGTTCACCGCCACAAAAGGCCGGCCGCGCCGCTCGCTCGCCGCGTGCACCGCCTTGGCGAAGTACTCCTTGCCCGATCCCGTCTCGCCCGTGATCAACAGGCTGATCGGCGTGTTCACCAGCCGCGCCACGCGCTCCACCTGACGGTCCAGCGCGGCGTCGCCCGCCGAGAGCGCGGCCAGCGGCGCCGGCACCGCGCGCTCGCGTTGCGCGGCGGCCACCGGGCGCGGCGGCGGCGGCACGGCCGAGAGAAACAGCAACCGCCGCCCGCCCGCCAGCATCACCGCGCGCTGGTCCGAAGGCTGCGTCAGCACGAAGCGGCCGATCTGGCTGAACGGCATCTCGAACAGCGCTTCAAAACTGCGCCCCACCAGCGGCATGGCGTGCACCGCCCGGCCCTGCAAACCATGGCCTCCCGCCCTGGCATTGCCCGGCCCCCCGAGAGGATGCGATCGTTCTTGGGGCTGCCCGGCGAACGCCTGCTGCGCCCGCCGGTTGTGGCCCACCACGCGGCCGTTCGCGTCCAGCGCCAGCAGGTACTCGGGCTGCACGTCCAGAAACTGCGGCGCCGCCGACAGCCGCAGGATCCAGTCGTGGCGGTGGCGGTGGAGAAAAGCGGCGTTCTCAATGTCGTGCGCCGTCATCTGCACCAGCTGCAGCGCCAGGTGCTGGCTGCTCTTGGGCTGGCTGGAGCTGAGCTGCGAAATGTCCAGCACCGCGCTCAACTCGCCCGCGCTGTCGTACACCGGCGCGGTGGTGCAGGTCAGCGGAATGTGGGTCGCGTCGAAGTGGTCGTCCAGGTGCACGGTGAGCGCCTGGCCGGTGCTGATGCAGGTGCCCACGCCGCAGGTGCCCGCGTGCTGCTCGCTCCAGTCCGCGCCGAGGTAGAGGCCCGCCTTGCGCAGGCTGGGCTCGAACACCAGGTCACCCAGAAAGTCCACCGTGATCCCGCGCGCGTCGGTCAGTAGCACCACATAACCCAGCCCCGCCACCTTGCTGTAGAGCGCCTCCAGCCCGTGGCGCGCGATCTGCAGCAGCGCCTCCATCTGGTCCTGGTGCTCGCGCAGCCGCGCCTGCGGCAGGATGACCG
Source organism: Hydrogenophaga sp. (assembly GCA_036746335.1). Classification (GTDB taxonomy): domain Bacteria; phylum Pseudomonadota; class Gammaproteobacteria; order Burkholderiales; family Burkholderiaceae_C; genus Hydrogenophaga. The sequence continues at coordinate 2,154 of DAIOEI010000388.1, forward strand.
CCTCCTGCATGCGCGTCGGGTCCAGCCGGTGTTCATGCACACAGCGGTGCCACGAATCGCGGATCACCTGCTCATGCCCCGCCGCCGCCCGCGCCCCCGCGCCGTCGGCGGCGACCTGCATCACGGTGGCGATGTGCTGGTGCTGAGAGGTGCTGTGCATGGCGCGGCTCCGGGAGTGAAGGCAGGCGGGAGGTCAGCCTTGCACCATCGGATCAGCGCGGGGTGGTGTCAATGGGGGGAATACCCGGGGAGGCAGTTGTCGACAGTCTTCCGCTTGACTGTTAACCGGTTAACAGTTAATCTTTCTCCCATGTCGATCCAGTCGTTCGCTTGCTCAGACACAGAGAGTCTGTTCACCACAGGCAAATGTCGCCGGTTCGTCAACATCAAGAGCGTGGCCGAGCGCAAATTGGCCCAGCTCGACGCGGCACCTTCGGTGAATTTCATGAAAGCCCCGCCAGGCAACGACCTGAAGGAATACGACGGTGCCTGGCACGTGCGAATCAACGACCAGTGGCGACTGACCTTCAAGTGGGGTGAGAACGGACCCTATGACGTGCTCATCGAAGACCCACACTGACCCATGCCCGGCTGGCATTGAAATCCTGAACAGCAATGGAGTGCA
>DAIOEI010000389.1:0-2776 GCA_036746335.1 Hydrogenophaga sp.
CCAACAACGTCGCCGGAGCGTCTACCGCGCGAGCGGTTTAGTCCTCCGCTGCATAACCGTCGTTCAGCCCACCCCATCGCACGACCCCGTTTCGACGTGAGCCTTCGCATCAGCCGCACAGTGGGTGTGCATCGCGTCTCTACGCTCCCATCACCCCGGCGCGTTCGCCGCCTCGGTGTGGATCACCCCACCACCCAGACACACCTCGCCGTCGTACAGCACCGCACTCTGCCCCGGCGTCACCGCCCATTGCGCACCGGCAAAGCGCAGCGTGATGCCGCTGGCGTCCACGGCCAGCGTGCAGCGCGAGTCGCTCTGGCGGTAGCGCGTCTTGGCCGCGATCTGTGTGGCCGCCGGGGCCTCGCCCGCGACCCAGCTCAGGTCTTCGGCGCGCAGGCTCGGCGCCAACAGCCAGGGGTGGTCATGCCCCTGCACCACCCAGAGGGTGTTCTTCTCGACGTCCTTGCGCGCGACGAACCAGGGCTCGTGCTCGTTGCCGCCTTTCTGCGCGCCCTTGGCCTTGACGCCGCCGATGCCCAGCCCCTGGCGCTGGCCCAGCGTGTAGAAGCTCAGGCCCACGTGCTGGCCGATGGTGCGGCCCGTGGGGTCTTTGATCGGTCCCGGCTCCTTGGCGATGTAGCGGTTCAGAAAGTCGCGGAACGGCCGCTCGCCGATGAAGCAGATGCCGGTGCTGTCTTTCTTCTTCGCGTTCGGCAGGCCGATCTCGGCCGCGATGCGGCGCACCTCGGTCTTGGGCAGCTCGCCCACCGGAAACAGCGTCTTGGACAACTGCGCCTGGTTAAGCCGGTGCAAAAAGTAGCTCTGGTCTTTCAGCGGGTCCAGGCCTTTGAGCAGTTCGTGTTTTCCGGTCGCTTCGTTGAGCCGCACCCGCGCGTAATGCCCGGTCGCGATCTTCTCGGCGCCCAGGCGCATGGCGTGGTCCAGGAAGGCCTTGAACTTGATCTCGGCGTTGCACAGGATGTCGGGGTTGGGCGTGCGACCCGCCGCGTACTCGCGCAGGAACTCGGCGAACACGCGGTCTTTGTACTCGGCCGCGAAGTTGACGTGCTCGATCTCGATGCCCAGCACGTCGGCCACGCTGGCCGCGTCCACGAAGTCGATGTTGGACGAGCAGTATTTGCCGTTCTCGTCGTCGGAATCGTCGTCTTCCCAGTTCTTCATGAAGATGCCGATGACCTCGTAGCCCTGCTGTTTGAGCAGGTACGCGCTCACCGCGGAGTCCACGCCGCCGCTCAAACCGACCACCACACGTTGCTTGTTTGCCATGGGGGGATTATCCCAGCCACCTTCGGGTGGCCTGCAGCACCACTGCGGTGAATGCCGGCTTTATTCGACGCACAAAATGCGGTGAATATGGCGCACAATCGCCGCATGTTTCCTGAAAAGACCCAACGCCGCCGCACCTACATCTGGCAGCGCACCGACTGGCCGCAGTGGCGCTACGACGCCGCCGCGTTGGCCCCGGCGCTGGCCCAGGTGCACCGCGCCCAAGGCCACCTGGCGGGTCGCATGGCCGAGCTGGGGCTGGCCCAGCGCGACCAGGCCGCGCTGCAAGCCCTGACGCAAGAAGTCGTCACCACCAGCGCCATCGAGGGCGAGGCACTTGACCTTGACGCCGTGCGCTCATCCATTGCCCGGCGGCTGGGCGTGGACATTGGCGCGCTGGCGCCCGCCGACCGCCGGGTCGACGGCGTGGTGGACATGGTGCTCGATGCGACCCAGCACCACGCCAGGCCCCTGACCGCCGAGCGCCTGTTTGGCTGGCACGCGGCCCTGTTTCCCACCGGCTACAGCGGGCATGTGCGCATTCAGGTGGGCGCCTGGCGCAACGACGCCGCTGGCCCCATGCAGGTGGTGTCTGGCCCCGTGGGCCGGGAAAAGGTGCATTACCAGGCCCCGCCCGCCGCCGCGCTGCCCGCCGAGACCGCAGCCTTCCTGCGGTGGTTCAATGCCGTCCCCGTGGGCGACGCCCTGGTTCACGCCGGGCTGGCCCACCTCTGGCTCGTGACCCTGCACCCCTTTGACGACGGCAACGGCCGCATCAGCCGCGCCGTGGGCGACATGGCGCTGGCCCGCGCCGAAGCCTTGAGCGCAGCCGGGCCGCCCCAAGGCGCGAGCGCCCCCCCGGGGGGCAGCGACCCGCGCAGCGGCGGAGCATGGGGGCTTGATCCTGCGCAACGCTTCTACAGCCTCAGCGCCCAGATACAGCGCGAACGCAAACCGTATTACGACCAGCTTGAAACCACTCAGCGCGGCACGCTGGACGTGACGCCCTGGCTGGATTGGTTCCTGGCCTGCCTGCTGCGCGCTGTGCAGGGCGCCGATGGCCTGCTGGAAGGTGTGCTGGACAAAGCCCAGTTCTGGCAGCGCTGGGCGGGCACGCCCATGAACGCGCGGCAAACGCTGGTGTTGAACCATGTGCTGGACGGCATGCCAGGCAAGCTCACCAACGCCAAATGGGCCGCCATCGGCAAATGCTCGGCCGACACCGCGCTGCGCGACATCAACGACCTGCTGGCGCGGGGCGTGCTGCGCAAGCAAGAAGGCGGGGGCCGGAGCACGGCGTATGTGCTGGATAGATAGGGCGTCCGCACAGGTGTGACGAACCGGCCCGAACCGGCCTCTTTTCAGCCCAGCATGGCCTTCCACATGCCGTTGCCCCAGCTGACCGCAGCCGCGCCCGAGCGGGCGTTGTGTTCGGGGTCCACCGTGAACTTGAGCTTGGGCGGCTGGCCCGGCTCGACGCTGGACGTGA
>DAIOEI010000390.1:0-2776 GCA_036746335.1 Hydrogenophaga sp.
ACAAGCCGGGCAGCAGACCAGGCTGGGCGAAGATGTCCTGCGACTTCAGCGCCATGGACACGAAGACAATGCCCAGCAAGCCCAGGGTGGAGATCGGCGGGAACTTCGGCTTGAGCTTCTGGTTGAAGTGTGACTCGCCGTGTTTACCGATCAGCCAGCGTTGGGTGAGCGTGCCCAGCCCCAGCGGCAGGAACACGATGAGCGCGATCTGCCCAAAGACCTGCAGCACCGGGAGCTCGACCACGGTGCCCAGCAGGGCCTTGAGGTAGACCGGCGCGAGCAGCGATCCGGCGATCAGGCCGACCACGGTCATCTTCACCGCGGCGGGCACGTTGCCCTTGGCAAAGCCGGTCCAGGAAATCGTCATGCCCGAGGTGGGCAGCAGCGCTGTGAGCAACAGCGCCAGGCGCACCATGGGCTGGTCGGCGAAGAACAGCAGGCCGGCGCCGTAGCCGATGGCGGGCATGAGGAGGAAGTTGATGGCCAGCGTCGTGCCCTGCAGCCGGCCACCGCCGGGCTTGAGCAGTTCCTTCAGGTTCATCGTGACCATCATGGGATAGACCATGAGGAAGGTCAGCGGCAGGATGGCCCCGCGCAGGAAACCCGGGTCGGCCATCTGGCCGAAACCCAGCCCCGCCAGCATGGCCAGGGGGATGCTCCAGACCAGGTTCTTCTGGAGCCAGTTCAACAGGTTCCACATGGTGCGTCCTTGTCTCAGGTAATCGGTTGCGGCGTGCGGCGCCCAAGGCCTGCATGGCGCCCTTGGCTGGCTTCAGGGGGAAGTCCACCTGACTGAACGGGTCGGGTCCGACCCGGCAAGGCGGCGACACGCGCCAGAAAGGCATCGCGGGTCAGCCGCGCAAAAAACGGGTGCCATCGGCGCTGCTCCAGCACCGTGCTCACGGCGCGCGCGCGCCGCCCGTGTCCGGCAAACAGCAGCGTCTCGTCGGGCAAGGTGAAGATGCGCTGCGTGACGCTGTCCCACAGGGCGGCGGGGTCCGCCGGGTGGGGTTGGTCGGGGCAGGTGTCCAAGGTGAGCAGGCCGCCGCAAAAAACGCGGTCCTGCCAGTGAAAGCTCAGGCAGGTCGGGGTGTGTCCGGGCGTGCTCATGACCCGGATCGCGCCTCGCCCCAGCGGCAGCAGCGCGCCATCGGGCACGCCACCGGTCGAGACCGTCTCGCCCACAGCGGATGGGCCGCCCTGCACCACCGGCGCCCCCAGGCGCGCCAGCGCCGATGGTTCGCGCAGCGAGGGCGCATCGTGCTGGTGGGTGCGCAGCACCCAACACAGGCGCAACTGGCGTTCATCGAGCAGGGCCAGCCACACCGGAAGGTCTTGACTGTGCGGATCGATCAGCGCGGTTTCACCCGAGCCGCTGTCGGCCAGCAGATAGCTCAGGCGCCGTGTGCGCTCGTCGTGCAGGATGTGAAACAACACGTTGTGGCTCAGGCAGTGGGGCCGCCGTCCTCGCCGATCAGCAGCGTGCCGTCGGCCTGGTACATGTGCGGCGGCACCAGCAGGTTGGTGGGTGCGGGTTTGTTCTTGAAGACACGGCCCGCCAGATCAAAGGTGGAGCCGTGGCAGGGGCAGAAGAAGCCGCCCTTCCAGTCGGCCGGGACGCTGGTGTTGTTGGTGCCCTGGGGCAACGTCACGGGCGAGCAGCCCAGGTGGGTGCAGATGCCCACGGTCACCAGCAGCTCGGGCTTGATCGAACGGTGGGTGTTGGTGGCGTAAGGCGGCTGCTGCTGGACCTTGGAGTCGGGGTCGGCCAGGTCGGTCATGCCTTCGAGCGTGGCCAGCATGTCGGGCGTGCGCCGCATCACCCACACCGGCTGGCCGCGCCATTCCACCACCTTGACCTCGCCTGGCGCCACGCTGGCAGGGTCCATGCTGACGGCCGCACCCATGGCCCTGGCCCGCTCGCTGGGCGCAAAGCTGGCAACAAAGGGGACGGCGACCGCGGCGGTGGCCACCGCGCCCATGGCGCCGGTGGCCAGAAGCCAGGTGCGGCGCTCCGGGTCCATGCCGTGTTCGGGCGGCAGGGGAAAAGCGGGTGTGTGGGCCATGGTGATTTCCTCAGGATTTGCCTTGCGGCGAAAGGGGTGGAGCGGCGGGTGTGTGGCCGCTGCCGTGTGCGGTGTTGTGGTCGCTGCTGTGTTCGCTGTCGTGCTCGTCTTCCCAGCCGGTGACCATGGCCTTGATGTGGGCCGTGAGCGTGTGCCCGGTGGTGGTCAGGTAGACGTGGACGATGAAAAAGGCCAGCATCATGAAGGCGCCTGCGGTGTGCGCCCAGGCCACCCATTCCAGCGTGAGCCACGGGTCAATCCCCAGGCTTGGCCAGAAGGCGCGGAACAGGTAGAGCAGGCCCGAGCCCCAGATCAGCGGCGAGATCATGGCCAGCAGGGCCAGGTAGGCCAGGCGCTGCAGTGGGTTGTGCTTTTTCTGCACGGTCTTTTTGAACGGGTGCGGCGCGCCACGGAACATGCCCCAGCCGTAGTACAGCGCCATCGCCACCACCTTCTTGTGCGTGGGCAGGTACTGGCGCCATTCGCCGGTGGTGAACTGCCAGAAGATGGTGAAGGCCCATAGCGTGAGCAGGGCCCAGGCGGCGAGCGTGTGCAGGCGCACCGCCGGCTCAAAGCCCAGCAGGCTGTAGCTGCCGTGGATCTCGAAGCCGGTGACCAGCATGGTGATGATCAGCAGCGCCTGCGACCAGTGCCAGAAACGCTCGTAGCGCTTGTAGATGTAGATGCGGCCCGGCTGGGTGTCGCCGGTG
>DAIOEI010000391.1:0-2771 GCA_036746335.1 Hydrogenophaga sp.
TGAACCCTCATTTCGGACACTTCGCCTTCAACCGGCTGCCAGTCACCCAGACTCCCTGCCTCAGCCTGCCGCAGGCGCGCCGCAATACGGATTTGGGCACGTTTGTCCTTCAGCGCGTCCAGCCACGCCACAAACTCTTCAGTCTGAAGGACTTTGAACATGCCATGAATGTAGCCAAGTGGATACAGAACGTCAAGTTATCCGTTTCGACCCCGCCGGCCCCCCGTAGCAGCGCTAAAAGCCCGCCCTCTGGCGTCACCACGCGCAGCCCAGCGCAAGCGAACTCGGCACTGTCCAGGCCAAACACCCGGGAGCCAAGTGTGCAGTGAAACTGAAAGATTGGCAGGCCGTCTGGGGTGCCGGAGCTTGTCGCGGCTGCTGGCCGATGTGATGGCTGTCCAAGCTGGCAATGAGCCTTTGGGCTACACGGGTTGGGAGCGAAACAAGGCCGCCTACATTGGCGCCATTCACGCGGGGTTTTCGGGAGACTATGGCCCCATGTCTCAATTGGTGGCCCAGTCCATGGCCACTGGCGACACCCGTTTCAGCGGGCCAGCTTGATGTGCGCGAAACGCCCTTTGGATTCCTGAAGCTTTTGCTCCAGCATCGCGACGCTGCGGCCTGTTTCCACGGCGGTGGAGCTGGCCACGGCCCGCAACACAGCTTTGCGGCTGGGCGTCTTGCGTTGGGGGTCAGGGGTTTTCAGCATGCTGCAGTCTCGTAAAACGAGAGACCAAATTTTATCGAACTTGACGGTTACCGGGGTGTCGCAGGCAGCTAAGCGCTCCAGGCTCAAAGGTAGACCGCCACCCCTCGACACCCGGCGAAACGCTCCCAGGTCAGACGGCCTCAGGCCCACTTTCAGCACTACCGAGTACCCCGGGCGACAAGTGGCACCCATCTCGCATGAACCCACAGGGCTGGAAGTGCTGAGAGGAACGCCGCCAGCAGCGCCGCCAGCAAAGATCCACCCAGAGACAGCGTCAGCATCAAACATGCCCAAGGCAAAACACTCGCCATGACAGCAAAACCAAGATAGGGAAGCCACGCAACACGGAGCGCTTCCCCGCACCCGCGACACGAGCGAGCGCGCAACGGGCTCAGACCCAGCTTTTTCCACATGCTGAGTGCGGGCGCACCACAAAGGGGGCAGGATAAGCCTTGCATGGCTCAGGCGGGCTTGGCTGCGGTGGATGACACACCTGCTGGAAGTCGATCTTCCATCAGCGCGCTCGCATACCCCGCCTCCCGCACCGGCACCGCCGCCAGATCGCGCAGCCAGGGCATGGCCGAGCTGCCCCAGATCTGCACCTGCGGCGCCAGCGCCGCCCGTTCGTTCACACACCCCAGCCGCAGGTTCAACGTCTGCGGCTCGCCGTCGGCCTCGGTGGCGTAGAGCTGCGTGCCGCAGTCCGCGCAAAACGCCTGCGCCCGCCGATTGCCGCTGGCCGCGACCTTGACGTAATGCTTGGCCTGCCCCGTCATCACCACGTTTTTCGCGGGCGTGGGCAACACCGCCCGAAACGGCGCGCCCGACAACTGCTGACAGTCCGCGCAATGGCGGGCCAGCACCTTGGCCGGGTCAACGAGGGCGGTGAAGGAAATGGCGCCGCAATGGCATTGGCCGGTGATGTTCATGGGCATAGGTGGTTGGGTGAAGCAAGGGCATGAAACCGCCCGCCATTTTGTGCCACAGCGAACAGCCTCCCAGGGCAAGCGCCGCCACCGCCCAGTGGCATGGCGCAGGCAGTGCTCCCCGCTCGGTGGACTGCACGTCTGATATCGTCAAGAACAGGCGAATCTCCGCACCCCAAACAAGCTCCACCCAGTCAGCCTCCAAGATGGCCATCAAGAAGTCAGACCTCTATTCCTCCCTTTGGGCCAGCTGCGACGAACTGCGCGGCGGCATGGACGCCAGCCAGTACAAGGACTACGTCCTGTTCATGCTCTTCATCAAATACATCAGCGACAAATACGCCGACTCCGACGACTTCGCCCCGCCGGTCATCATCCCCCCCGGTGCCAGCTTTGCGGACATGGTGGCGCTCAAAGGCAAGAGCGACATTGGCGACAAGATCAACACCCAGATCATCCAGCCGCTGATCGACGCCAACGCCCGCCTGGCCCGCAGCGACTTTCCGGATTTCAACGACCCCAACAAGCTTGGCCAGGGCAAAGAAATGGTGGACCGGCTCACCAACCTGGTGGCCATCTTCCAAAAGCCCGAGCTGGACTTTTCAGACAACCGCGCCGAGCACGACGACATCCTGGGCGACGCGTATGAATACCTCATGCGCCACTTCGCCACCGAAAGCGGCAAGAGCAAAGGCCAGTTCTACACACCATCGGAAGTAAGCCGCGTCATCGCCAAAGTGATCGGCATTGGCCCGCACAACACCAAAGCCAGCACCACCGCCTACGACCCCACCTGCGGATCGGGCTCTCTGCTGCTCAAGGTGGCCGCCGAGGCCGGCAACAAGATCACGCTGGAAGGGCAAGAAAAGGACGTGACCACCGCCGGCCTCGCGCGGATGAACATGATCCTGCACGACTTCCCCACCGCCAACATCTTGAGCGGCAACACCCTGGCAGCGCCGAAGTTTCTGGACGGCCAGCAACTGCGCACCTACGACTACGTGGTGGCCAACCCGCCGTTTTCAGACAAGGCCTGGAGCACCGGGCTCACCCCCGCCAACGACCCCTACCAGCGCTTCACCTGGGGCGAGCCGCCCACCAAACAGGGCGACTACGCCTACCTGCTGCACATCGTG
>DAIOEI010000392.1:0-2766 GCA_036746335.1 Hydrogenophaga sp.
CGCATCTACCTGCCGGTCAACGAGTTGCAACGCTTTGATGTGAAAGCACACGAGTTGCTCAAGCGTGGTCCCGCACCCGGCACCGATCCAGCCGATTTCGAACAGCGCTTTCGCGCCCTGATGGACTTCCAGTGCCAGCGGGCCCTGGGGATTTACCGGGAAGCTCTTGCCCTGCTGCCAGCCGCCGACCAGCGCAGCCAGAAGCCAGGTCTGATGATGGCCAGCATCTACCGAAGCCTGCTGCAGGAGATTGCGTCCGACCCCATGCTGGTGCTGACGCGCAGGGTCAGCCTGACACCCTTGCGCAAGTTCTGGCTGGCCTGGAAGGTGCAGGCCCTGGGGAGGCTTTGAAAATGAACCCCCGACGCCTGCTGCACCTTGCGCCAAGCACCAGACTGCACCATTGCACAGGCCCTTGGGCATGAAGCTGGCCGTGGTCGGTGGAGGTTGGGCTGGTTTTGCTGCGGCGGTGCGCGCGGCCGAAAGTGGCGCCCATGTCAGCTTGTTCGAGGCAACGGCCACATTGGGCGGCCGCGCCCGATTGCTCAAGGCCCTTCGACCCGACGGGGTTGAGGTTGGCCTGGACAACGGCCAGCACATCCTCATCGGCGCGTACCGCGACACACTGGCCTGCATGCAGCGGGTGGGCGTGGTACCGGAAGACGTTGTGTGGGGCATGTCACTGGCACTGCCCTTCCCCGACAATGGTGGACTTCAGACCCCACCTTGGGCCGCGCGCTGGCCCGCGCCCCTGGACGCACTGGCCGCTATTGCCACCACCCCCGGCTGGCGATGGCACGAGAAGGTCGCCTTGCTGCGACGCTGTCTGGCCTGGCGGATCCACGGGTTTGTGGCTCCCGCTCAGCTGACGGTCGCCCAGCTCTGCCAGGGTTTGCCCGATCGCATCCTCCGCGAGATGATCGAGCCGCTGTGCGTCTCAGCCTTGAACCTTCCGGCTTCGCAAGCGAGCGCCTCGGTGTTTCTGCGGGTTTTGAAAGATGCTCTGCTGGGTCAGGGCTTCGGTAACTGGAAACCATCCAGCCTGCTGTTGCCCCGCAAAGACCTCTCGGCGCTCTGGCCACAGGCCGCCGCCGAATGGTTGCAGACCCAAACCGGACAACCCGCAGTGGTGCGCACGAGCGCCCGGATACGGGCCCTGTACAGCCTCGGGCCGCAGGCCTGGCTGCTGCAGGGCGAACACTCGGGCACACCGTTTGAAGCGCAGTTTGACGCGGTAATCCTGGCCACAGGCGCCACCGCTGCCGCCCGCATCCTGCAGGACAGTGCTGCGGACATGAACCGGCAGACCACACTCTCAGGACCCGCACCACAGGAAACCAACACCGCGCAGGCCATCAACGCATGGGCCCATGCCGCAGCCACCTTGCCCTTTACAGCCATCACCACCGTCTATGCCTGGGCGCCGGGCTTTGAGCTGCCCCGACCAATGCTGGCCCTGCGTGCAGAACCCGACGCTGAGCACGCACCCGCCCAATTCGTGTTTGACCGCGGCCAGTTACAAGCCCATGAGGCCAGTGCGGCAGGCGTTTTGGCCTTTGTGATCAGCGCCAGCCAAGGCGAGCGCCAGGTGCTGGAGCGCCAGGTCCTGGCCCAAGCCATGCGACAACTGGCTCCGCTGGGTTTGAAGCAGATACATACACTGTTGACTGTGGTGGAAAAGCGCGCCACATTTGCCTGCGTGCCTGGTCTTCAGCGCCCTGGCGCCAGGATCACAAAAGGCCTCTGGGCAGCCGGTGACTATGTCGAAGGGCCTTACCCAGCCACGCTGGAGGCCGCGGTGCGCAGCGGCCTGGCGGCTGCGCAAGGCATTCTTCAGGAATGAGAGATGTGCGATTTTTGGGAAGCTGCGCACTGCTGCGTCAGAGCTGAAGTGTTCTCCAAACGATAGCCGCTACAGTTGGGGAACCCCAAGACCTTGCGCGGCCTCCCAAAGCCGATCGTCTTGTTTCCCCTTCACACCAAAAGGAGCCCCTGCGGATGACACGCACCCCCCGCCCAACAGCTTTTGACACATCGACCTTCGCACCACGTACGCGGGCATTTTTTGCTCATCTGAGCGGCTTCCTGATGGCCATGACACTGGTGTTCTTTGCCCATCCGGCATGGGCTCAAACCATGGTGAGCGTCGCCGGCAGCACGGTCAACATGCGCGCCGCGCCCAGCACCAACAGCGAAGTGCTGTGGGAACTGCACAAAGGCTACCCCCTGGAAGTGTTGGGCGAGAAAGATGGCTGGGTTCAGGTACGCGACTTTGAAAACGACCGGGGCTGGGTGCTCAAATCCCTCACCGGCAATGCGCCCCACCATGTGGTCTCCAACACCACCGCCAACATCCGCTCCGGTCCAGGAACCAACCACAACCTGGTGGCCACCGCACAGCGCGGTGAGCTGCTGCGCACACTGGAAAAGCGCGGCGACTGGGTTCGCATCGAACGCGCCAGCGGACAAGTCGGCTGGATTTCCAAGCCCCTGCTCTGGGGTTGGTGATACCGCTACAGCCGCTTGTGCGTTGATCACAACGCGCAAGCAGCAAAGTGGCTCAACGGTAGGTTTCAGCGCTGGGCGAGGGTTCGGTTGAATCGCTCGCAGGCAAGGGTGGCACCATGGCACCGATGATGTCGCTCATGCTCAGAGTGCCCAGGTGGCGCCCCTTGCTGGTCACCACGTTGGCCGCTTCCTGGTTCTCGGCACTGAGCAGCCGGGCGGCCTCCTCGATCACCAGGCTCGGGTCCACATCCGGCCCCG
>DAIOEI010000393.1:0-1380 GCA_036746335.1 Hydrogenophaga sp.
TCGGCCCCGGTGGCCTTGATCGCGCTCATCAGCCCCGGCCAGTCCGCGTGGTCGGACATGACAAAACCCCGGTCCACGCCGCGCCGCCGCCGCGTGCCGCGCACCAGCATCCAGCCGCTGGCGAAGGCGTCCACTGCGTTGGCGCCGAAGCGCTTCATCCACGGCGTGCCCTGGGCCGAGGGCGGGGCGAGCACCAGCGCGCGCTGCAAGGCAGTGTTGTCGATCTCGGTCACACGGTGGGTGGGCGGCAGATCAACCCCTGCCGCGCGGTACACCGAGTTCAACGGCTCCACCGCGCCGTGCACGACGATGGGGCCGATGCTCGCGTCCACCCCGTGCAGCAGCCGCTGCGCCTTGCCGAAGGCGTAACACAGCAGCACCGAGGCGCGGCCTTCGTCGGCGTTGCGGTGCCACCAGGCGTTGATCTCGTCGAACAGCACCGCCTGCGTCGGCCAGCGGTAGATGGGCAGGCCGAAGGTGGATTCGGTGATGAACGTGTCGCAGCGCACGGGCTCGAATGGTGCACAGGTGCCATCGGCCTCGGTCTTGTAATCGCCTGACGCGACCCAGACCCGACCGCCATGCTCCAGCCGCACCTGCGCCGAGCCCAGCACGTGCCCGGCCGGGTGCAGCGACAGGCGCACGCCGTGGTGTTCGATCACGTCGCCGTATTCCAGCGTCTGGAGGTTGATGTCCGCCCCGAGGCGCTGGCGCAGCGTGCCCGCGCTGTGCGTGTGCGCCAGGTAGTGCGCGTGGCCCCATCGCGCGTGGTCCGAATGGCCGTGCGTGATCACGGCCCGATTCACCGGCCGCCAGGGGTCGATGAAGAAGTCGCCCGCCGGGCAGTACAGGCCTTCGGGGCGGGCGACGATGAGGTCGGCAGCGGTGGTGGTGTGGGTGGCGGCCATGGCTGGCGAGAGTGTGCCGCAGAGCGGCTGGGCGGGTGTTGACGGTGGCTTTCCGGCGCGGCACAGTGGACGCTCTTTTTTGACTGGAGCCGCCATGTCCAACCGTCCGCACGTCATCGCCTGGTGCGAAATCCCCGCCATCGACTTTGCCCGCGCCCAGGCCTTTTATGGGGCATTGCTCGGCCATCCCATCGAAACCATGACCATGGGCCCCGCCACCATGGGCTTTCTGTCCAGCGACCCGGAGCAGGTGAGCGGCGCCATCGTGCACGGCGACGGTACAGCGCCCTCGCAGAGCGGCACCCTGGTGTACCTCAACGGGGGTGACGATCTGGCGCAGATGCTCGCGCGGGTGGAACCCGCCGGGGGAACCGTGGTGGTGCCCAAGACCGAGATTGGCAACGGCTTCGGCTTTTTTGCCCACTTTGTGGACACCGAAGGCAACCGGGTGGGTTTGCATTCGATGGGGTAG
>DAIOEI010000393.1:1480-2758 GCA_036746335.1 Hydrogenophaga sp.
AATGAACACCTTGACCTTCCCCCTCTCTGTTGCCCTTGAAAACCCCAAACACCGTGTTGTCCCGGCCGACCTCTATGCCACCGAAGCGCAGACCGATGCGTTGCTGCGCTCGGGTGCGGCCTACCGGCGCGAGCGCATGCAGGCGGCCGACATGATCACCACCGAAGAAGCCGCCGAACTGGCGGGCACCTCGCGCGTGACGATCAACGCCTGGATCAAGACCGGTCGTTGCATCGGTGTGTCGCACTTGCGGCGCGGCTTCAAGCTGCCGCGCTGGCAGTTCGAGCCCTTTGTATTCCCGCACCTCCAGCCGCTGTCGCTGGCGCTGGGCTCAACAGATGGCTGGCAATTGCTGGCCTTTCTGGAAAGCCCGCACCCAGCGCTGGACGGGCAGACGCCCCGCGTGGCGCTGGAGCAGGGTGTGCAGACGAACCGTGTGCTGGGACTGGCAACCGCAGAGGGTCACTGATGACCCCTGCCCATGAACCTCAAAGACCTCAGACCTCCACTCATTGAACTGCCCGCCGGGCAGACGTTTTTCAGGGTGCAACTGCTGCGCGCTCGCTCTGGCACCGTCAAGGCCAATGGCATGTTGTTGCCCCCTGCCGGTGTGTTGTCAGGGCGCTTTTGTCTGCCGGACCGGGTCACCGCCTATCTGGCCGACAGCGCGGACACCGCGTTGTTCGAATCACTATTCCGCCGCGACACCCAGAGCCGCAACCTGGCTGACCTGCGAAAGCGGGCGCTGCTGCAGGTCACGACGACGCGACCGCTTCGCCTGGTGGACCTGCGCCCGCTGGCGGAGCCGTACCCGCTGTTGCTGAGTCTGCGCATCGAACAAACCCAGGCGCTGGCGCTGGACTGCTTCAAGGCGGGCCATCAGGGTCTTATCTACGCTTCGGCGCAGCATTTGCAACACGCATGCATCTGCCTGTTTCGGGAGGGCATCGCCTCCCTCAAACGCCTTCAGCAATGGCCGCTGGTCAAAACCGGCACGCGGCAGCTGTTGCACGGAGTGGTGGACGCGGCTCGCCGATCCGGAGTGCCCCTGATGGAAGTTGACGGGGTGCGAAGCCGGGTTCACTGAACGATCTCGTCCGCTGCGCCTCGCTGCGCCTTGGGCGCTTGTTTGGCGGCGCTGCCCACCGCAGCCCCCATCACCAGCCCGATGACCAGCCATTGCAGCGCGGTGAGTTGCTCATGCAGGATCAGCAGGCCGAGCAGCGCGGCCACGGCTGGTTCCAGGCTGATCATCACGCCGAAAGCACTGGGCGTCAG
>DAIOEI010000394.1:0-2754 GCA_036746335.1 Hydrogenophaga sp.
AACTGCTGGCCCTGGTGGCAGCCGCCTGCTGGGCGTTTTCTTCCCTGTTCTCCGCAACACCCGCGCAGCGCCTGGGCGCCTTTGCCTTCAGCCGCTGGCGCATGCTGTTTGCCAGCCTGATCCTGTGGTCGCTGGCGCTCTACCTGGGCGGCTGGCGCGATCTGGCACTGCCTGCTCTGGGCTTGCTGGCCCTGTCGGGCCTGATCGGCATCTTTGTGGGCGACACCGCGCTGTTTGCCTGCATGAACCGGCTCGGGCCGCGCCGCTCGGGGGTGCTGTTTGCGACCCATGCCTTGTTCTCGGCGGTGCTGTCCTGGCTGTTTCTGGGCGAAATGATCCGGGGCTGGGCTTTGGTGGGCAGCAGCCTGCTGGTGGCGGGCGTGATGATGGCCGTGCTCTGGGGCAAGCGCGAAGACGAGTCGCACGGCTGGGAAACCGTGCGCGGGCGGCTGGCCTGGGGCGTGGCGCTGGGCCTGCTGGCGGCGCTGTGCCAGTCGGTGGCGACGCTGATGCTCAAGCCCTTGATGGCCACTGGGATCGATGCGGTGAGCGCCTCGGCGGTGCGCATGAGCGCCGCCCTGGTGGCGCATGGGTTGTTGCTGGCGTCTGGCTGGTCGGGCGCGAAGGGCAAGGCTCCGCTGCGCCCGCAGGATGCGCTGCTGATTTTCCTGAGCGCTGCGGTGGCGATGGCGCTGGGCATGACGCTCATTTTGTATGCCATGCGCCACGGTCAGGCCGGCCTGGTGGCGATTTTTTCGTCGGTCACGCCGGTGCTGCTGCTCCCCCTGCTCTGGGTCGTTTACAGGCGCCGACCGGCCGCTGGTGCCTGGCTGGGGGCCGCGCTGGCGGTGGCGGGTACAGCCTTGGTGCTGGGCTGATTTCTGGGGCTGGCGAGGGAATGTGACGGGGCGGGCAGGTCCGGTTTTTGCACGCCCCGGGCAGTGGCTCAGCCCGCCAGCGCGGCCTTTACTACCGCCGACACCTGGCCCATGTCGGCCTTGCCCGCCAGCTTGGTTTTCACCGCGCCCATGACCTTGCCCATGTCAGCCGTGCCCACAGCGCGTCCCAATTCAGCGCCCAGTTCGGCGACGATGGCCTTGACCTCGGCCGCCACTTCTTCGGCCGACAGGCGCGCGGGCAGGTAGGCCTGCAGCACCTTCATCTCGGCGCTTTCCTTGTCGGCCAGGTCCATGCGGTCGGCCTTGGTGAAGGCTTCGATGCTGTCCTTGCGCTGCTTGATCAGCTTGTCGACGATGGCGACCACCATCGCGTCGTCCAGCTCCACTCGCTCGTCCACTTCCTTCTGCTTCATGGCGGCCGTCAGCAGGCGGATGGTGCCCAGGCGCTCGCTGTCCTTGGCGCGCATCGCGGCCTTCATGTCTTCGGTGATCTGTTCTTTGAGGCTCATGGTGCAAAAGTCCGTGTGTGGGATCGGGCCCGAGATTGTCGCGCATGGGGCCATCGGTCAACGGGGAAAACGACGCGTGAGAGGTGTTGATCAGGGCGCCCGCGGAACCGGCTTTGCCGGGCCAGTAGGCGCGTCTCCCTCCGGGGGAAGCTGCGAAGCGGCGCAGGGGGGTTACACCTGCTCCAATGCGAGCAGTTCCTCCACCGTCTGTCGGCGGCGGATCACACGGTGCGCATCCCCGTCCACCAGCACCTCGGCCGCCAGCGGGCGGCTGTTGTAGTTGCTGGACATGGACGCGCCGTAGGCCCCCGCGTCGTGCAGCACGAGCAGGTCGCCCACCTGCGCCTGCGGCAGCGCGCGCGTGAGCACCACGCCGCCCTCGGCCTGGGTGAACACGTCGCCTGACTCACACAGCGGGCCGGCGACCACCGTGTCCACCGTGGCGCGCGTCGTGGCATCGGCGGGGATCAGGCTCATGCCGTGGAAGGCGCCGTACATGGACGGGCGCATCAGGTCGGAAAAACCCGCGTCCAGCAACGTGAAGTGGTTGGCGCCCATGGGTTTGGTGGCGCGCACCTCGGCCAGCAGCACGCCCGCTTCGGCCACCAGGAAACGGCCGGGTTCCAGTTCCAGATGCACCGCGTGGCCCAGGAGGGCGGCGATCTCGCGCCGCGCGCCGTCCCACAGGTTGAAGTAGTGCGCGATGTCGATGCGCGGCTCGCCTTCGCGGTAGGGAATCGACAGGCCACCACCGGCCGAGATGGCCTGCATGTCGATGCCTCCACTTTCCGTCGCCCGCTTCACGAGCTGCACCATGGCCTGACAGACCTCTTGCAGGTGCGCGTAGTCCACGCCGGAGCCGATGTGCATGTGCAGGCCGACCAGTTGCAGTCCGTGTAGCTTCACAGCGGCCAGCGCAGCGTCGAGTTCGCCGTGCCAGATGCCGTGTTTGCTGTGTTCGCCGCCGGTGTTGGTCTTGTTGCTGTGGCCGTGGCCGAAGCCGGGGTTGATGCGCAACCAGACCGCGTGGCCGGGCGAGACGGCGCCGAGCTGGTGCAGCATGTCGATGGAGCCGGCGTTGACCGGCACGCGGTGTTCGACCACCGTGGCCAGCGTCGCGTGGTCGAACAGATCGGCGGTGAAGACGATGCCTGAAACCTGGTGTTCTGCGCCTTGGGCATCGAGGTCGGCGGTGAAGTCGGCAGCCAGCGCACGCAGGATCTCGCCGCGCGACACCGCATCGACCACCACGCCCTGCTCGCGCATCAGGCGCAGCAGGTGGATGTTGGAATTGGCTTTCTGGGCGAAGCGGATGGTGTCGAAGGCGCGCAGCTCGGCGATGCGCT
>DAIOEI010000395.1:0-2749 GCA_036746335.1 Hydrogenophaga sp.
TACCGGCCAGGTGACCGCCCCAGTTGTTGGCGCTGATGAACATGTTGTTGCTGATGACATCGAGCTTCTTCTGCGTTTCGCCCTGCACGTTCACGCTGATGCTCCCGTCCCCGTGGTTCCCCAGGAGATCGCCCAGTGCGCCGAATGCCACTGCGCGCGCAATCGCCTTGCATGCGAGGGCAACGTCCAGGATCAAGGCATTGAAGTCGCCACTGGCACCAGGGAAGCGGCGGCGCTCTTCAATCAAGAACTGGGTCAGGGTGGAGCGTTGTGACAAAGGCATTTCGGGTACCGCGTTGAAGGTTGTGCGCTGGGCAAGGGTCTCGGGAACAGAGGATCAGGACTGGGCAGCGTTCATGCGCAACTGCCTCATCACGCTGCGGTAGCCGCCGTCGTTGTCGGGCGCACCAAACACCGCGCTGCCCGCCACCAGGGTGTCAGCCCCTGCGGCAACGATCTGGGCAATGTTGTCCACCTTCACACCGCCGTCCACTTCGAGCCAGATGGCGCGGCCCGATTCGGCGGTGTAGGTATCGATGCGCTGGCGCGCTGCGCGCAGCTTGGGCAAGGTGCTGGGGATGAAGGCCTGGCCGCCAAAGCCGGGGTTCACGCTCATGAGCAGCACGAGGTCCAGCCGGTCCATCACGTGGTCCATCCATTCCAGCGGGGTGGCCGGGTTGAACACCAGGCCAGCCTTGCAGCCGTGGTCGCGGATGATTTGCAGGGTGCGGTCCACGTGACGGCTGGCTTCGGGGTGGAAGCTGATGATGTTGGCACCCGCTTTCGCAAACAGCGGGATCAGCGCATCCACCGGCTCGACCATCAAATGCACATCGATACCGATCTTCACGTGCGGGCGGATCGCTTCACACACCAGCGGACCGATCGTCAGGTTGGGCACGTAGTGGTTGTCCATCACGTCAAAGTGCACCAGGTCGGCGCCTGCGGCTTCGATAGCGCGGACCTCTTCGCCCAGGCGGGCGAAATCGGCGGAGAGGATGGACGGTGCAATGCGGATGCTCATGGGTCGTGCAGATGGAAATAGACGGGGAAATAGACGGGTTTCAGATGCGGCAGGATCGGTCAAAGATGCCATTCACGCAGCCTGGCCATGTTGACCTGGCTGAGATCGGGCACAACGCGCAACGCACCCTTGAAGTCGTGATGGGCGGTGTATTCGTTGGGTGTGATGACGGTGAGCAGTCCAGCGGCGGTGGCCGCCCTCAAACCATTGGAAGAGTCCTCAAAAGCCACACACTGCCGAGGCTGCAGGCCCATGTCGCTCAGCACCTTGAGATACACCTGCGGGTGCGGCTTCTTGAGGGGCGAGTTGCCTGCATCGCCAATGGCCAGGAAGTGGCTGCGCCAGTCCGCTCCCAGTGCGGTGCTCATCAGCGCTGCGATATTGACCGGTGAGGTGGTGGTGGCAATCGCCAGTTCGATGCCTTGCGACTTTGCCTCGTTCATCAAAGCCAGCACACCCGGGCGAAACTGAACAGCGCCGCCCCGAACCGCTTCTTCATAGTAGGCGGTCTTGATTTCGTGCAGACGGTGGATGGCGTCTTCGCGGGCACCGGCATGCACCTCCTGTACCTCGGGCTCCACCAGGCTCCAATGATGGGCCATGCGCTCCTTGCCACCGGAGATGTCCAGCAAACGGGTGTACAGCGCCACATCCCAATGCCAGCCCAGACCCTCTTCGCGAAAGGCATGGTTAAAAGCATCCAGATGCACGCTTTCCGTGTCGGCCAAGGTGCCATCGACATCAAAAATCAGTGCTTTCAGCATGCTTTCTACCTGTGAAACAGTCCCGTTTGCCTCTCCGAAGCCACACTATAGGCATCCGCTTAAATAAGGTAAATTCACAATTTTTTTAATTTAAGTTAAGCTATTACTTAATGAAGAACGCCACCTTCCGACAGCTCAGGGTTTTCACTGAGGTCGCCAGACACCTCAGTTTTGCCCGCGCGGCCGAGGTGTTGCACCTTTCGCCTCCTGCGGTGACCATGCAGGTCAAGGAGTTGGAAGGTCATGTGGGCCTGCCCCTGTTTGAGCGCAGCGGGCGCCAGATTGCGTTGACAACGGCCGGTGAATACATGCTGGTGTACGCACGAAAAATGCTGGCCACCCTCAAGGATGCCGAGGACGCTGCTGCCCGACTGCAGCGGCTGGAAGTCGGGCAGCTGACCATTGGCATGGTCAGTACCGCCAAGTATTTTTTACCCCGGCTGCTGGCCGGTTTCCAGGCCGAGCACGAGGGCATTGAGGTCAAACTGGCGGTCGGTAACCGGGAGCAGCTGGTGAAAATGCTGCAAGGCAATGAGCTGGACATTGCCATCATGGGCCGTCCGCCCACCGAGCTGGCGACCCGCGCAGAGCCCTTTGCCGCCCACCCCCATGTGTTCGTCGCCGCTACCGACCACCCACTGCTCAAGGTGGGCCACCCCACGGCCGATGCACTCAAGCCTTACGGCTTCATCGTGCGCGAGCGCGGCTCCGGCACGCGTGCAGCCATGGAGAGATTCCTGCAGCAGGCGCGGATGGAGCCCCGGGTGGTGATGGAGATGACCAGCAACGAAACCATCAAGCAAGCGGTCATGGCGGGCATGGGCATCAGCTTTTTGTCGCTGCACACGATTGGCCTGGAGCTGGAGCACCGCCTGATTGCCACGCTGGATGTGGAAGGCACACCTATCGTGCGCGCCTGGAATGTGGTGCACAACCTGTCCAAACTGCTCTCGCCTGCCGC
>DAIOEI010000396.1:0-2746 GCA_036746335.1 Hydrogenophaga sp.
GTACACCTGCGCATCCGACCAGTCGGCGGGGTCGTCCCGCAGCAGGCGCAGGCCGACGACGTCGGGAATCGACTCGATATCAAAAACCAGCACCGGCCAGGCCATGGACGGCTTACCGTTTGGGCAGGTACGCCAGCGGGTCTACCGGCTTGCCCTGGCGCCGCACCTCGAAGTGCAGCTTGACGCGGTCGGCGTCGCTGCTGCCCATCTCGGCAATGCGCTGGCCCTGGCGCACCGCCTGGTCTTCGCGCACCAGCAGCGCCTGGTTGTGGGCGTAGGCGGTCAGGAAGGTGTTGTTGTGTTTGAGGATGATCAGGTTGCCGTAGCCGCGCAGGCCAGCGCCGGCGTAGACCACGCGACCATCGGCCGCCGCCAGCACCGGGTCACCCAGCCGCCCGGCAATGGCCACGCCTTTGTTGCGTGCCTCGTCAAAAGGCGCCACCACCGCACCTTGAGCGGGCCAGACAAAGGCCAGTTCGTCTCCCGTGAGGGGCTGTGCAGGCTCGGGGGCGGCTGCCGCAGTAGACGAAACCGCTGTAGGAGCAGCGGCATCAGCCGCAGGGGCGGTAGCGCCAGGTGGCGCCGTCAGAGGGCGAGAAGCCACGCCCGGCCCTGCGATCGCGGTGGTGGTGACCCCCGCCGATCCTGGTGCAGCGGCTGTTGCGCCGGCCACGGGTGGCATCACCCGCAACACCTGCCCAACCTCGATCAGGTTCGGGTTGCTCAAGTTGTTCCAGAGCTGGATATCGGCTGGCTTCTGCCCGCTCTGCAAAGCGATGCGGTAGATGGTGTCGCCTGGCTTGACGGTATAAAAGCCCGCACCGGGCGCACTCTCCGTGCTCGGTGCTCCAGCAACGATGGGCCCTGAGCGAACCACGGTGCGGTCTTCTACCGGCGCAGGCTGGCTCACACGCCGCGAAGAACAACCCGCCACCACGACCAGACTCGCCACAGCCGCCCACCAAACGGCGTGGCGCCAAGCCTTGGCTCCCGCGTCCATGGGTTTGTGGCCTTGGCCATGGCCCGTCAACACCGCTACGTTCATCTTCACTCCCACCTGCTGGAGATCGGACACCAAGGGTGCACCGACCCGAATTCACACCGAAAGCCGCGCGCTGGCGCAGGTTTCAACCAATACCCGATTTTAGAGGCACGAACCACACTGCTTCGAGTGTTTGCTGCTGCACACCCTGGGCGGTTTTTTCCATCACCACCAGTTGCTGGCGCCCCTGCGCCGTGACGGCGGGAGCGACCAGTCGCCCCCCTACCGCGAGCTGTTCGACCCAGGCGGCAGGAATAGATTCCCCTCCGGCAGCGGCGATGATGCCCGCATAGGGCGCCCCCTTGGGATAACCCGGCATGCCATCACCAAATATCAGGTGCAGATTGCCCAGCCCCATGCCGCGCACGTTGGAACGGGCCCGCTCGTGCAGGCCGCGCAAGCGTTCCATGCTGTAGACCTCCTGTGCAATCTGGCACAACACGGCGGCCTGGTAACCACAGCCCGTGCCGATCTCCAGCACCCGCCCCAGCCGCTCGGTGCGGCCCGCACACAGCAGCTCGATCATGCGCGCCACCACATTCGGCTTGGAAATCGTCTGCCCCTCGCCGATGGGCAGGCTGGTGTCTTCGTAGGCCTGGTTCACCAGACCGGTGTCCACGAAGCGGTGGCGCTCCACGGTCTCCATGGCCTGCACCAAGCCCGGATGCTGCAAGCCCTGCGCCTGCAGCTTGGCCACCATGGCGGCCCGTGCCCGCCGCATGTCGGGGGGCGCTGTGACGTGGCGCACCGCCGGTGCGGGTGCGGCGCGCGCAGAGGCGGATGCTGCACCAAGGCCCAGGCGCGGCGCGGCCAAAGCGCCCGCCGCGGGCGCCTGGCGGGTGTCGAGCTGCGAAGGCCGCCCGCCCCTACCGGAGGGCCCAGCCGCAGGCGCACCCGAGGGTGTGCCGGGCAGGCGCGCCGGGAACCCCGGCCGCGAGGGCTTGTTCATGGGTTGCGGAGCGCAGATAGCTGCGCCGCCAGCGGCGCCCAGTAGGGCAGGCGCTCGTGGTCGGTCAGGTCCACCTGCAGGGGCGTGATGGTGGCGTAGCCCTGGGCGGTGGCATGAAAGTCGGTGCCGTCGGCGTCGTCTTTGGCCGGGCCAGCGCTGCCGATCCAGTACATGGTGTCGCCGCGCGGATTGGTCTGCTCGATCACCTGTTCGGCCGCATGGCGGCGCCCCAGCCGCGCCACCTTGAAACCCGGGATGTCACTCGCGGGCCGGTTGGGAATGTTCACGTTCAGCAACCAGGGCGCAGACTGCCGGGCAGCGCTGTCGCGCAAGGAGGGCAGTAGTTGCTGCACCAGTTCGGTCGCTTTCTGCGCCGCCCCGTCCAGGTGGGCCCAGCCTTTTTCGGTTTGGGAAAACGCAATGGCGGGGATGCCGAACAGATAGCCCTCCATGGCCGCGCCCACGGTGCCGGAGTAAATCGTGTCGTCGCCCATGTTGGCGCCGTTGTTGATCCCGGAGACCACCAGGTCGGGCCGGTAACCCAGCAGCCCGGTCAGCGCGATGTGCACGCAATCGGCCGGGGTGCCGTTGACATACCGGAACCCGTTGGCCGCGCGGTGCACATACAGCGGCGAATGCAGGGTGAGCGCATTGCTCTTGGCGCTGTTGTTGTGCTCCGGCGCCACCACCTCAACCTCGGCGACACCCTTGAGCGCTTCGTAGAGGGCCACGATGCCCGGCGCCTGGTAGCCATC
>DAIOEI010000397.1:0-2745 GCA_036746335.1 Hydrogenophaga sp.
CCTCGATGAAGATCGCGCCCTTGGCCTTGAGGTCGTTGACCACATAGGTGTTGTGCACGATCTCGTGGCGCACGTAGATGGGCCGACCGAATTTGGCCAGCGCGCGCTCCACGATTTCGATCGCCCGGTCCACCCCCGCACAAAACCCCCGGGGTTCGGCCAACAGAATTTCATTCATCACGCACTACCTTCGGCAAGCAACAGAAAAACACAGCGCATCACCATCCGCTGCGGCATGTCGTGGCGTCAATCCAGCACCCCGATCAACTCCACCTCAAAACGCACCGGCTGCCCCGCCAGCGGGTGGTTGAAGTCGAACAGCACCGCCCCATCTTCGCGCACCTGCAAGGCCGATCCGGCGTAACTGCCCAGTCCATCGGGTGTGGGGAACTGCACCACATCCCCGACCGCGTAATGTTCCTGCGGGTCGCCCAGCTCGCTCAGCAGCTTGCGCGCCACCCACTGCACCATCTCGGGCTGGCGCTCGCCAAAGGCTTCACCGGCGGCCAGCTCGATCACCGTGCGCGCACCCTCTTGCAGTCCGATCAGGCGCTGTTCGATGGCCGGTGACAGTTGCCCTGAGCCGATGCTGAGGGTGGCGGGCGGGCCACTGAAGGTGTCGATGATCACCTGCCCCTGCGGGCCCGACATTCGGTAGTGCAGCGTGAGAAAAGAACCGTCTTGGACTTGGGGCATGGACAAATGGGGGATGAATCGGAAGATCAAATGGGACTAATGCACAGACCCGCACCGGTTCGTGCCGGACACGCAACAGCCCGTATTGTAAAAAGCGGCCACAACCAGGGAGTAAACACCATGAATGGCCATGCCAGTACCGGTCTCAAGAGCCTGCCCAGCGAGGCCCGCCCGCGCGAAAAGCTGCTCGCGCGCGGGCCATCGGCTTTGAGCGATGCCGAGCTGCTGGCCCTGCTGCTGCGCACGGGCATGGCGGGCAAACACGTGATCCAGCTCGCGCAGGAACTGCTGGACCGCTTTGGCGGCGTGGGCGGGTTGCTGCACACCAGCGCCGACGCGCTTAAAGTGATCAAGGGGCTGGGCCCGGCCAAACGCGCCGAGGTGGTGGCAGTGCTCGAACTCGCGCGACGGGCTCTGGCGCAGGAGTTGCAGCAGCGGCCGTTGTTCGACAGCCCCGTAGCAGTCCGCGAGTACCTACAGTTGCAGCTCGGTGCCCGGACGCACGAGGTGTTTGCGGTGCTGTTCCTGGACAGCCAGAACCGCCTGATGGCCATGGAGGAGCTGTTTCGCGGCACGCTCACACAGACCAGTGTGTACCCGCGCGAGGTGGTGCTGCGCGCCCTGCACCACCACGCCGCCGCCGTGGTGCTGGCGCACAACCACCCCAGCGGCGAAGCCCGACCCTCACGGGCTGACGAATCGCTCACGCAATCGCTCAAGGCAGCGCTGGCGCTGGTGGATGTGCGCGTGCTTGACCACTTCATCGTCACGCGCGAGCAAGCCGCCTCGATGGCCGAACTGGGTTTGATCTAACCCCTGTGCCGCTTCGCGTCTTCCCAAGGGAACTCAGCCAAAGGCGGGTTGCATGGTGCGCCGGCAAGGGGAATACCCCGTGTCCGACAATCTCAGGCCATGAAACTCCGTTCGCTGGCCGACCTCAAGTCCCTGCAGAAGGTGATCGCCCAGCGGGCGGCCGCCGAGGCGGCGGCGCGCGAGGCCGAGCGCTTGCGTCTGTTGCGGCAGGACCGCGAACGGCGGCTGTTTGAACTGGCGGTAGGCCCGGTGCAACCCCTGTCTACCCCACGGCGCGTACACCACCCCGCACGCCCTGTCGAGCCGACGCCGCGCCAGCGCCTGTTGGACGAAGAGGCCGTGATGCGCGAGGCGCTGTCCGACGAGTTCGATGTGGAGACCCTGTTGCACACCGACGAAGCCCTGAGCTTTCGTCGGCCCGGCCTGGGTCCGGACGTGGTGCGCAAGCTGCGCGAGGGGCACTGGAGCATCCAGCGCCAGATCGACCTGCACGGTCTGCGCACCGATGAGGCCCGCGAAGCACTCGGCAGCTTCATCCGCGAGGCCCATGCGCTGGGCCTGCGCTGCGTGCGTGTGGTGCACGGCAAAGGTCTGGGCTCGCCGGGCCGCACCCCGGTGCTCAAAGGACGGGTGCTGCGCTGGCTGGTGCAAAAGAAGGAGGTGTTGGCCTTTGTGCAGGCGCGCCCGGTAGATGGCGGTGCCGGGGCGCTGGTGGTGCTGCTCAAACCGGTGGGACGCTGATCACCATCCAAGCCTAGCACCCAGATGCGAGGGTGCCATGGAATCAGCTTTACCGGACCACCGGTGCCGCTCCGATGGAGGTTTTCACCGAAGTCGGCGAGAGGGAAACCTATTGGTTGCGCATCCAATCGGCCGTCTTGAAAAAACTCTCCTTCAAGCGGTCGCGCAAATCGTCGGGAACACCCGTTTCGCCCATCGCCTGGTCCATGCAGGCCAGCCACTGGTCGCGCTCCAGAATGCCGACCTTAAAAGGCATGTGCCGCATGCGCAGGCGCGGGTGGCCAAAGCGGTCTTCGTAATGCGCCGGGCCGCCGAGCCAGCCGCAGAGGAACCAGAACAGCTTGTCGCGGGCTTCGTCCAGCGTGGTGCCGTGCACCGCGCGCAGTTCGTGGTACGCGGGTTCGATGTCCATCAGGTCATAGAAGCGGTCAGCGAGCGCGCGCACGCGCGCCTCGCCGCCGATCCATTCAAACGGGGTGGTTGGTGCCGCGCTCA
>DAIOEI010000398.1:0-2742 GCA_036746335.1 Hydrogenophaga sp.
CCAGCCGCTGGCGCTGGCCGCCGGAGAGTTCGGCGGCGTTGTGGCCCACGGTGCTCTGAATGCCCTTGGGCAGGCGCTCCAGCAGTTCGCCGAGGTTGGCGCTGCGCAGGGCGGCCTGCACCCGGTCTTCGTCGATGTCCTGCGATGCTGCGCCGAGAGCCACGTTGGCCGCCAAGGTGTCGTTGAGCATGATCACCTCCTGGCTGACCATGGCGAATTGGCTGCGCAGGTTCGCCAGGTCCCATTCGGTCAGGGGCACGCCGTCGAGCCGCACTTCACCGCGCTCGCATTCCACAAAGCGAGGCAGCAGGTTGGCCAGCGTGGTCTTACCGGAGCCTGAGGGCCCGACCAGCGCGAGCACTTCACCAGGGCGGATCTGCAGGTCGATGCCTCTGAGGGCGTTGCGGTGGTCGGTGTCGTCGGGTGGGGCTTCGTCCAGGCCTTCGCGGGCCGCGTAGCGCACCCAGACCTGGCGCAGTTCGATGGCGCCGCCGGCTGCGTCGGCCCGGTGGATGCCACCGGTCTGCACGGGTGTCTGTTCGATCAAATCCAGCCCGCGCTCCAGCGCGGCGAGACCGCGGGTGATTGGCCCGGCGATTTCGGCCAGGTGGCGGATCGGCGCGATCAGCATCAGCATGGCGGTGACAAAGGCGACGAAGTTGCCCACGGTGACGCCGCTGCTGGTGCTTTGCCACAAGGCAATGGCCACCACGGTGGACAGCGCCATCGCCGCGAGCAGTTGCGTAACGGGTGTCATGGCCGCCTGGGCCACGGTGGACTTGAGCGCCAGGCGCCGCAGCGCCACGCTGAGGCCTTCAAAGCGTTCGCTCTGCAGCGCCTGGGCGCCGTGCAGGCGCACCATGCGGTGGGCCAGCGCGTTTTCTTCCACCACATAGGCCAGCTCGTCGGTGGCTTGCTGGTTCGCGCGGGTGAGGCGGTACAGGCGCCGCGAGAGCACGCGCATGACCCAGACCAGGCTGGGGAACAGCAGCAGCACGATCAGCGTGAGCTTCCAGTTCAGGTAGAGCAGATAGGCCATGAGCGCCAGCAGCGTCAGGCTGTCCTTGGTCAGGCCGAGCAGGGCATTGACCAGCATGGTCGAGCCGGTCTGCACCTCGTACACCAGGGTGTTGGAGAGTTTGCTGGCGCTTTGCTGGGTGAACAGGGTCAGTTGCGCGTTGTTCAGGCGGGCAAACATGGCACGCCGCAGGTTCAGCAAGCCCAGGCTGGCGGTGTAGGAGAGGGCATATTGGGCCAGAAATCCGGCCAGACCGCGCACACCAAACAGCGCGATCAGCGCCAGCGGGACCATCCAGAGGTCGATATCGCCTTTGCCGAAACCGCTGTCGAGCAGGGTTTTGAGCAGGGCAGGAATCAGCGGCTCGGTGATGGCCCCTACCAGGCTGGCCACCGCGGCCAGCACGATCCCGCTTTTGGCGGAACTAAAGTAGGGCCAGAACTGTCTCAGACGCTGGATGATTGTTTGTTGGGGCGGTGCGCTGGGTACTGAAGAGTCGGTCAAAACGGCTCGGCCAAGGCTGGCATTGGGTGTCAGAAAACGGGTCGGCAAGGCATATGGGCCAAGCCACCCGAGGGGCACAACTTGTCACGGGTTCCGACAATCGCATCCGTTATTATCCGACGGAGCCATATGGGCTTCCTGACAACGTTTTTTTGCCGTTCCAACCCAACACACCGAATGCAGGCTCCGAACCGTACCGACTGGCAAGCTTCCCGCCGCACCATCCTATCGAGCGCCATGGCACTTCCTGTGATGGCTTGGCCCTTGCAAGATGCCATGGCACAGTTCCGGGTAGAGGTCACGGGAGTGGGCATGACCCAAATTCCCGTCACCGCCGTGAGCTTTCGCGACAACGGCGTGGTCAATCAGGACATGGCCGCCATCGTCAACGCCGATCTGGAGCGCAGTGGGCAGTTCCGGTTTGTGGAGCCCCTGCCGATGCGGATGGATGAAACCTCCCGTCCAGATTTGAGCGTGTGGCGAAGCACTGGCAGCGACGCGCTGCTCACCGGCAGTGTCTCGCGTCTGGCAGACGGTCGGTTCGATGTGCGGTTCAGGCTGTGGGATGTTGTGCGCGGCCAAGACCTCGGGGGGCTGAGCTATCCGGTGGCTTTGGGCGACCTGCGGTTCGCGGCCCATCGGGTCGCCGACTACGTCTATGAAAAGCTCACGGGTGACAAGGGGGTCTTCTCCACCCGTATTGCCTATGTAGCCAAGCAAGGCCAAAGGCATACATTGCTCGTGGCCGATGCCGATGGCGAAAACGCCCGATCGACCCTGGCCAGCCCCGAGCCGATCATCTCGCCGACTTGGGCTCCAGGGGGTGGTCAACTGGCCTACGTGTCTTTCGAGTCCCGCAAGCCGGTGATTTATGCCCATGAAGTGACCACCGGCAAGCGGCGCCTGATGGCGAACTTCCGGGGCTCCAACAGCGCACCGGCCTGGTCGCCCGATGGCAAGCAGATCGTGGCTACCCTGTCGCTCTCGGGCAATGCCCAGATTTACGCGGTGGATGCTTCTGGCGGAGCGCCAAGGCGCCTGACACAGTCTTCGAGCATCGACACCGAACCCGTGTTCAGTGCCGACGGCGCGAGCATTTTCTTTGTGAGCGACCGCGGTGGCTCGCCGCAGATCTATCGCATGAATGCCAACGGTGGCAATCCGCAGCGGCTGACCTTCAGCGGGAACTACAACATTTCTCCCTCGCCCAGCCCGGATGG
>DAIOEI010000399.1:0-2739 GCA_036746335.1 Hydrogenophaga sp.
GGTAACACGAACCGCAGCAGCCCGAAATACAGGTACTGCGCTGTTCGCGACAGCGACCTACACTGCGAAACATTGCGCACATACGAGGCCACCGCCCCCATGATCGACCGCCGTCTTATTGCCCTCATAAGCCTCTGGGCCTGCCTCTGGAGTTCAACTGCCAGCGCCAGTCCGACGGGGGCCGACATGACCGCCCCCACGCAAGGCCAAGCCGACCGCCCCCGCATTGGCCTGGTGCTCTCCGGCGGCGGCGCACGCGGCCTGTCACACGTGGGCGTGCTCAAGGTGCTGGAAGAAGCCCGGGTGCCGGTGGACCTGATCGTGGGCACCTCCATGGGGGCCATCATCGGCGGACTGTACGCCAGCGGCATGAACGCCGACGAGATCGAGCGCGAGATTCTGGAGCTGGAATGGGGCGGTATCTTTGAGGCGCGTGAGCCTCGGCAGAAGCTGTCGCAACGCCGCAAGGAAGAAGATTTCCTGCTCTCGCCGGTGCTGCGCGTGGGCTTTGCCAACGGGGAGTTCCGCCTGCCCACCGGCGCGGTGTCCACCCGGGCACTGGAGGCCATGTTGCGCCGATACACCCTGCCCACGCGCCACCTCACCCGGTTCGACGATCTGCCCACGCCCTTTCGGGCCGTGGCCACCGACCTGGAAACCGGCGAGGCGGTGATCCTGCAAGACGGCGATCTGGCCGCCGCCTTGCGCGCCAGCATGTCGGTGCCCGGCTTCTTTGCCCCGCTGGAGTGGAACGGCCGCATCCTGGGTGACGGCGGCCTGGTCAACAACCTGCCGGTGGATGTCGCGCGTGCCATGGGCGCCGATGTGGTGATTGCGGTCAACATCGGTACACCGCTGGCCGGGCGCGAGACGCTGGGCAGCGTGCTGGGCATCACCACCCAGATGGTCAACATCCTGACCGAGCAAAACGTGCAGACCCGTCTGGCTTTGCTCACGCCACAAGACCTGCTCCTGCTGCCGCCGTTGACCGGTCTGACGTCGGCCGACTTCGGCAAGGCGCCCGAGCTGGTGCAGATCGGCACCGACTATGCGCGCTCGGTCACCGAGGCGCTGCAGCGATTCGCGCAACCTCCCGAGGCCTACCGCGCGTGGCTCGCGCAGCGCCAGCGCGCTTACGACACAACCCTGACCCACGCCGGACACATCGGCGCGGTGCGCTTCGAAGGTGTGGACAGCGCCCGGGCGCAGCGCCTGGCCGAGTTGACCGAAACCGAACCCGGCACGGCGGTGGACCTGCCACGGATCGAGCGCGACCTCAGCCGCCTGGCGGCTACCGGCGACTACGAGCAGGTCGATTACCGCCTCCAGCGCATGAGCGGCCGCCCCGAAGAGGAGCTCGTCATTGGCTTGAAGGAAAACACCTGGGGGCCCAACTACTTCCGCGTCGGTCTGGACCTGCGCAGCGATTTCGACGGGCAAGGTGCGTTCAACCTGCGTATGAGCCACAACCGCCACTGGATCAACCGCAGCGGTGCCGAATGGCGCAACCGGCTGCAGATCGGCGAGACCCTGGGCGCCTTCACCGAGTTCTACCAGCCGCTGGACCTGGGCGAAGACTGGTTCGCTTCCGCCTGGGCCGACGCCAGCCTGCGGCGCGTGGACCTGTTTGATCGCGAAGGCCGCGCCATCGCCATCGGCAAGCGCCGCGGCTTGAAGCTGGGCGCCGACATCGGCTGGCCCATCGGCATCCAGGGGCGTATTGGCGAGCTGCGCCTGGGCCTGGTGAGCTGGTCGCGCCGCGCCGCGCCCGACCTGGTCGATGTGGGTCGCCTCGGCACGGACCTGCCGCTGGGCACCCAGCGCTGGCGCGAAGCGGGCTGGCGCGTGGCGCTGCTGTCGGACCAGTTTGACCATGCGCACTTCCCGTCCACCGGCCACCGTTTGCTGGGCGAGGCGATCGTGGGGCGGCTGCACGAAGGCGGACAGCGCGCCAACTTCTCTCGCCTGGACGCTCAGATCGCCGTAGCGCATTCGTGGGGCGAGCACAGCTTCAACCTCGGCGCCCGCGTGGCCTACGCCAACCCGATTCCGCTGGGCGCCATCGACGAGTTTTCACTGGGGGGTTTCCAGCAGCTCTCCGGCTACCGGGTCGGCCAGGTGGGGGGCAACTACCTGCTGTTTGGCCGCCTGAGTTACTACCGGCGCATGCCCTGGGATGTGGCTGTGGCGCGCGCGGTGTTCCTGGGCGGCTCGCTGGAACTGGCCAACGCCTGGACCGAGCGGTCCTTGGTGAACACGCGCCAGATGCGCGCAGGCTCCAGCCTTTTCTTGGGCGCCGACACCGGCGTTGGGCCGTTTTATCTGGCCCTGGTGCATGCGCCCAAAGGCTACACCGGCTTGTACCTGCTGCTGGGCAGGCCGTAGCCCGGGACGGCGCACAAGCGCTTCCCGAAACACCGAACCCGGGCTGCGCCGAGCGCTGGGCGCACAGAGCTACTCTTTGTAGTAAACCACTTGGTGGCTGCTGCACAACAAGTGCCCGGCCTCGCTCCAGAGCAGCGCGGTCTGGTCGAAGAAGCCGTTGCGAAACGCCTGGGCGCGGGCCTGGCCCAGCACCCAGCCGTGGCCCACCTCTGCCAGTTGCGCCGATCCGGCGTGGAAATACACCGTCATCGACACCGTTCCAGCGGGCACGCGGGTGGCGCGGCGCAGCCAGATGCGCGGGAAGAAAACATCCGCCAGCGCCGCCAGGCCACACAGGTCCAGCGGGCGGGACGC
>DAIOEI010000400.1:0-2737 GCA_036746335.1 Hydrogenophaga sp.
ATCCAGAGCATCGTGATCGACGATGCGTATTTCGAGCGCTACCTCAAGGGCACGGATTTCATCCAGCAATACATCTTCCCGGGCGGCTGCCTGCCCTCGCCGGGCGCCTTCCGCGCCGAGGCCGAACGGGCCGGGCTGGAGGTGGTGGACAGCTTTGCATTTGGTCAGGACTACGCCCGTACGCTGCAACTGTGGCGCGAGCGCTTCCTGCACGAACAAGCGCGGGTGTTGCAGCAGGGCTTTGACGCCCGTTTCCTGCGCATCTGGGAGTTCTACCTGGCCTACTGCGAAGCCGCTTTTGCCGAAGGCAGCATCGACGTGGTGCAGTTCACGCTGCGCAAGCCGGTCTGAGACCCGCTTTGAACCCCACCCAAAGATGCCCGTCATGAATCCCTGTGCCAAACCCATCACCGCTGGATTGCCGGACTGCACCGCGCGGTCCACCCGCCGCACCTGGCTGCTGTCGCTGACGGGAACCGCCGCTGGGCTGATGGCACCAGCCGCCTGGGCCAATAAACCACCGGCCAGCCTGAGCAGCGCGCTGCAAGGGCAGCAGATGGTGGGGCAGGCGCGGCTGCGCGTCTGGGGTTTCGAGGTCTACGATGCCCAGTTGTGGGCCAGCGACGGCTTCGCACCCGAGCGTTTTGTGCAGCACCGGTTTGCCCTGGAATTGCGCTACCTGCGCAGCTTCAAAGGCGCAGACATTGCCGAACGCTCCATTCAGGAAATGCGGGGCATTGGCGAATTCAGCACAGACCAGGCCCAGCGCTGGCAGCAATCGATGACCAAAGTGTTCCCGGACGTGCAAAACGGTGACCGTCTGACCGGTGTTTACACACCACAAGCCAGTGCCCAGTTCTATTTCAACGGCCAGTTGCGCGGAGAAATTCCCGACCCGGTGTTTGCGCCGCTGTTTTTTGGCATCTGGCTCTCGCCCCGCAGTTCGCAACCGCGCATGCGACAAACCTTGCTGCAGGCCTTCGCAGTCCCCAAGGCCGGGTCGTGAGCGCAGTACCCAGGGTGGCCCCATGAGCATCACCAACGGTGGGTCTGCTGATGCGGCCGCCCTGTTCACTGCTGCGGGCGGCTGGCGACACGGCTTGGCCTATGGCCTGCTGGGCATGCCCCTGGCCTTCGTCGCACTGCCGCTGTATGTGATTCTGCCCAACCACTATGCACGCAGCTTTGACACACCGCTGGCTGCGCTGGGCCTGGTCTTGCTGGCCGCGCGCCTGGTAGACGCGGTGCTGGACCCCTGGATCGGGCGCTGGGCCGACCGCTGGTTTGCGCATTCACGCGAGCGCGTCCTGGCCGTCAGCGCGGGTGCTGCGGTGGTACTCGCTTTGGGTTTGTGGGGCTTGCTGTTCCCGCCGCCTGCCGTGCAGGCCATGGGCTCAGCCATGCTGCTGACCTGGGCAGGTCTGCTGATGGCGGTGGCCTATACCGCCTACAGCATCGTGGCCGTGGCGCACCAGGCCTGGGGGGCTCGGCTAGGCGGCAACGAGGCGCAGCGCTCCCGTGTGGTGGCCTGGCGCGAGGGCCTGGCCCTGGCGGGTGTGCTGATGGCCGCTGTTTTGCCGGGCACCTTGGGGCTGGGCGCGACCGTGGGCAGTTTTGCCGTGCTGCTGGCCCTGGGCTGGTGGGCCTGGACCCGTGCGGTCACTCCGCGCATGGGTGCGTCAGGCGCAGCCATTACAAGCCTTCGCTCCTCTGCCGATCACTTGACAAGTCCACACACATCAGATGGACTGGCCCATAGCGCATCGCCGCTGCGCCAACCGGCCTTTCGCCGACTGCTGGCGGTGTTCGTGCTGAACGGTACGGCCAGCGCGGTGCCGGCCACACTGGTCCTGTTCTTTGTGCAAGACCGGTTGCAGGCGTCTGCTGCACTGGAGCCGGCCTTTCTGGGGGTGTATTTCCTGTGCGCGGCGCTGTCCATGCCGCTGTGGGTGCGGGTGGTGCCCCGGCTGGGTCTGGCGCGCACCTGGCTTGTTGGCATGTTGCTGGCGGTGGCCGCCTTTGTCTGGACCGTGACCCTGGGCGCAGGCGACACGATGGCGTTTCTGGTGGTGTGTGCGCTCTCGGGCATGGCGCTGGGCACCGATCTCGCCCTGCCCGGTGCCATGCTCGCCGGTGTGGTGGGCGACCTGGGCGAGCGGGGCCGACGCGAGGGCGCTTACTTTGGATGGTGGAGTTTTGCAGCCAAGCTCAATCTTGCGCTGGCCGCCGGCCTGGCCCTGCCTCTGCTGGCCTGGTTTGGCTACACACCTGGCGCCCGCGACGCCCAGGCTCTGCAGACTTTGTCGATTGCCTACGGTTTGCTGCCCTGCGCACTCAAGTTGTTGGCGGCCGGCTTGCTGTACGGACTGCTGATACGGCCTGGCCGAACGGTGCTGAGGGCACCCGTGCCACCAACGGTTTATTGATTTCCCGGAGAACACGCTTATGCAACGACGCCTTCTGCTCACCGCCGGTGCGGCATCTGCCCTGGCCCTGACGGGCTGTGCTGGCCCCCAGATCAACGACTACGCCAGTGAAAAACCGGTGCTCGATCTGCGCACTTACTTCAATGGCACGCTGGATGCCTACGGCGTTTTCACCGATCGCTCAGGGCGTGTGGTGCGGCGCTTTACGGTGCTGATGCAATGCACCTGGACGGGTGAAGACGGTGTGCTTGACGAAGACTTCACCTACTCGGACGGCACGACCGAAAAGCGCATCTGGCGCCTCAAGCACC
>DAIOEI010000401.1:0-2736 GCA_036746335.1 Hydrogenophaga sp.
CGGCTGGTACGCCGCTGGTCCCACCTTGAGCGCCAAAGCGGCGGTATTGGCATGCGTGGAGGCCCTGGTGAAACCCAGATCGAGCTGGATCGGCGGATGATCGGCGAGTCCATCAAGCGCACCCGAGACCGGCTCGAAAAGGTCAAAAAACAGCGGGCAACCCAGCGGCGGCAACGGGAGCGGCGCGAGGCCTTCACCATTTCTTTGGTCGGCTATACCAACGCGGGCAAGTCGTCCTTGTTCAACGCGCTGGTCAAGGCACGCTCCTACGCCGCAGACCAGTTGTTTGCCACACTGGACACCACCACGCGGGAGTTGTATTTGGGTGAAGCCGGCCGGTCGGTATCGCTGTCCGACACCGTAGGTTTCATTCGGGACCTGCCCCACGGTCTGGTGGACGCCTTTGCCGCTACCTTGCAAGAAGCTGTCGAGGCGGACTTGCTGCTGCATGTGGTGGATGCGGCCAACCCCCACCATCTGGAGCAGATCGGCTCGGTGATGCAGGTGTTGCAGGACATCGGTGCAGACCAGGTACCGCAATTGCTGGTGTTCAACAAGCTTGACGCGCTGGAAGAGGCGCAACGACCGCAGGCCTTGAGCGATCTCATGGAACTGCAAGGCCAATCCATGCATCGTATTTTCGTCAGTGCCCAAACTGGCGAGGGCTTGCCCGTTCTGCGGGCCTGGCTGGCGCAGCAGGTTTTGACCGCCCGTCCACAAAGCGCCACCGATGCGGCGGGTGATGTGGGTGCCTCGGAAAAAAGCGGATGCCAATTGGGCACAATGTGATGGTTTTGATTTGACAAGCAATCGGGAATTCATGGACGCGAATCTGTACAAAGCCGCTGTCGGCGACTCGACTCCCTTGCCCCGGCAGCGCCCGCGCTGGAAGGGCCTGTTGGGTGTTTTCAACCTCAACGATCCCCGCTGGGGCCGTGGCAACGATGAACCCGAAGGGGATAAGCCAACGGGTGACGCGGAGCCGGGCCGGGTCAGTGAGGAGCGCCCACGCAACGACCAGCCGCCGCGTGGACAAGGTTCCAATCAGGGTCCACCAGATCTTGACGAGCTGTGGCGAGACTTCAACCGCAAACTGGGTGGCTTGCTTGGCGGCAACAGCGGTGGCCGGGGCGGTAGGGGGGGCGGATCGGGCGGTGGTGGCGGTGGCGGTTTGCCCAGCTTCACGCCCAACCCCAAGGCCACGGGCATCGGCATCGGCCTGATTGCAGCGGTGGCTGTGGTCATCTGGCTCGGTACCGGCATCTACATCGTGCAGGAAGGTCAGCAATCTGTGGTGACCCAGTTCGGCAAGTACCACAGTACTCAGGGCGCGGGTTTCAATTGGCGGCTGCCTTATCCCATCCAACGGCACGAAACCGTGTTCGTGACCCAGTTGCGTTCGGTGGACGTGGGTCGCGACAACATCGTGCCAGCCACGGGTCTGCGCGAATCCTCGATGTTGACCGAAGACGAGAACATCGTGGACATCAAGTTCGCGGTGCAGTACCGCCTGAACGACGCGCGGTCCTTTCTGTTCGAGAGCCGTGATCCGGACTTGGCTGTCCTGAAGGCTGCTGAAACCGCGGTCCGTGAGGTGGTCGGTAGCATGAAGATGGACGCGGTACTGGCCGAAGAGCGCGATCAGATTGCCCCGCGCGTGCGGAACCTGATGCAGACCATCCTGGACCGTTACAAAGTTGGTGTGGAAGTCGTTGGCGTGAACCTGCAGCAGGGGGGTGTTCGGCCACCCGAGCAGGTTCAGGCTGCTTTTGACGACGTGCTTCGGGCTGGCCAAGAGCGCGAACGCGCTAAAAACGAGGCCGAGGCGTATGCCAACGACGTGGTGCCTCGTGCCCGAGGCGCTGCATCCCGGCTGACCGAAGAAGCTGAAGGCTACCGCGCTCGGATCGTTGCGCAGGCAGAGGGTGATTCCCAGCGCTTCCGGTCGGTATTGACCGAGTACCAAAAAGCCCCTCAGGTGACCCGCGAGCGCATGTACACCGACGCCATGCAAGAGGTCTACAGCAATGTGACCAAGGTGCTGGTGGACTCCAAGTCTGGCTCTAACCTTTTGTATCTGCCGCTGGACAAGCTCATGCAGATGACGGGCAGCGCCGCCGCGCCTTCGGCTGCCAGCGCATCCAACTCTGTCCCCGCTTCCACGCCCGCCACGCGCAGCCTCGAAGGCGCCGCGCGTTCGCGTGAACGCGAAAGCCGTTGATCTCCAGACCCGGACGAACCGAAAGTCAATGACATGAACAAACTGGGTTTTGTTTTCACTTCCCTCCTGGTGGCCCTGGTCATCTTCAGTTCGACGCTGTTTGTGGTCGACCAACGCCAATTTGGTGTGGTCTTCCAACTGGGGCAGATCAAGCAGGTGGTCACCGAGCCTGGGCTCAATTTCAAGCTCCCGCTGATTCAAAACGTGTCCTACATCGACAAGCGCCTATTGACGCTGGAGAGCACCGACACCGAGCCGACCCTGACCGCTGAAAAGCAGCGCGTGGTGATCGATTGGTATGTGCGCTGGCGCATCAGCGAGCCGCAGGAATACATCCGGAACGTGGGCATCAACGAGCGCGCCGGTGCGCTGCAGCTCAACCGCGTCGTGCGCAACGCTTTCCAGCAGGAAGTGAACAAGCGCACGGTGAACGAGTTGCTCTCGACCCGCCGGGAGGAGCTGATGCGCGATGTGCAGCGGCAAGTTTTGTCTGCTGTGCGGGGTGCGGAAAAGCC
>DAIOEI010000402.1:0-2735 GCA_036746335.1 Hydrogenophaga sp.
ATCGAAGCCGCCGGCCCGCTCGGCAGCATGGCCACCAGCGTCGGTCTGGTCGGCTTCACGGGGCGGACTGTCCCACCATCGAAGTTGCCGGATCGGTGGCTGAAAGCCTGTGAGTGCGCCGAGGGGTGGAGTTGGCGGATGGACGCGGTTCCGACCCTGGCCAGTACCAGCTCTTGTTTAGGTTTGTTCGACACCCGCCCGCGCGCTGGCACATTGCAGCGCCTGCCACAGACCTGAGGGCGGGTGTTGGACAAAGCTCGGGGGAGGAAACCGCGGGCCGTGCCTCGGTGGTGCGAGGTCGCTACGTCTCTATGGCGATAGTGGCGTAGAGCTGCCGTCGGAGGTTGGGGCAGCAGGAGCTTGCAGCGCACTGGAGACAACACAGCGAATGGCAATGATGCTGCCGAGCCGATTTGCCCTGCAGACGTACTCGGCCCAAATTGGACACTGAGTACACGGCTAGGCTCAAGCAAGGCGAGGTCACCCCTGCCGGACGCCATAAGGGCACGATCGGCAAATGGTGAAGGCGCAACAGGTGAAGAGTCATGGTGTGCATGCTGGAGCCGGTGGCGCGCGAATGGACTCGCCGCGCATGACGGTCTGCAAGATGATCATGGCGTGGCCGCAGTGCCGACAGATGAAGGCCGGTGGCGCGGCGTCGGTGATCTCGGCGGTGTCCGTCTCGTTGCTGACCGGCGGGCCCTGCGCCGGCAACACGTGCAACAACTCGCGCGCCAGCGCCAGGTTGGTCTTGCGGGCGCCATTGGCCAGCAAGCCGTAGTGCCGAATGCGGTGGAAGCCGTCGGGCAGCACGTGCAGCAGGAAGCGCCGCATGAACTCCTCGGGCGCCAGCGTCATCGCCTTGTGGCGTGTCTGGCCCTTGGCGCCGTCCTTGGCCCGGTAGTCCTTCCATTTGAAGGTGACGCCGCGCTCGTCCAGGGCCAGCAGCCGGCTGTTGGAGATGGCCACCCGGTGCGTGTAGCGCGACAAGTAGGCCAGCACCGCCTGTGGCCCGGCAAACGGGCGCTTGGCGTAGACGACCCACTCGCACTGGCGCAGTGGTGTGAGCCACGCCTTGAACGCCTGGGCATCGGCGAGTGCCGCGTGCTCGCCGAAGAACTGCAGCTTGCCGGCCTGGTGCACCCGCAGCAACTCTTCGAGGAAGCGCCGGCGAAACAAGCGCGACAGCACCCGCACCGGCAAGAAGAACCCCGGCCTGCACGCCACCCAGGTCTTGCCATCGGGCGACAGCCCGCCGCCGGGAACGATGCCGTGCACATGCGGGTGGTGCGTCAACGCTGAGCCCCAGGTGTGCAGTACCAGCGTGGCGCCGATGCGTGCCCCCAGATGCTTGGGGTCGGCGGCGATCGTGAGCAGCACCTCGGCGGCCACGTCGAACAGCAGGCCGTACACCACGGCCTTGTTCTGGTACGCGATCTCAGCGATGGGTGCCGGCAGCGTTAAGACCACGTGGTAATACTCCACCGGCAACAGATCGGCCTGCCGGGCATCGAGCCAGCGCTTGGCCGCACTGCTCTGGCACTTCGGGCAGTGGCGGTTGCGGCAGGAGTTGTACGAGACCTGATCGGCGCCGCAGCCCCCGCAGCGCAGGACGTGGCCACCCAGCGCCGCGCTGCGGCACTGCTCGATGGCCGACATCACCTTGAGTTGGCCAAGGCTCAGGTGACCGCGCTGGGCTATGCGCCAGGCGGCTCCATGGGCACGGAAGATGTCGGCGACCTCCAGGGCAGGCTTGCCCACGGCAGCCGGCCTATGACGGCGGCAGGTTCTCCAGCGGGCTGATCACTTCGCGCAACAGATCGGTGGCAACGTGCGTGTAGATGCTGGTCGTCTCCAGCTTCGCATGGCCGAGCAGGACCTGGATCACGCGGATGTCGACCTTCTGCTCCAGCAGGTGCGTGGCGAAGGAATGGCGCAGCGTGTGCATCGATACGCGCTTGTCGATCTTGGCCGTGTCGGCAGCGGCGTGGATGGAGCGGTTGAGCTGGCGCGTGCTCAGCGGGTCCATCGGATCCAGGCCGGGGAACAGCCAACCGTTGCGCAGGATCTTGCCTTGGGCATGGCCCACGCGCCACCACACGCGCAGCCGCTGCAGCAGGATCGGCGGCAGCAAGGCGTAGCGGTCCTTGCGGCCCTTGCCCTGCTCCACGCGCAGCGTCATGCGCTGGCTGTCAATGTCGCCGACCTTCAAGGCGATGACTTCGCTGGCGCGCAGCCCGGCACCGTAGGCCACGGCCAGCGCCGTCTGGTGCTTGAGGTTCCACGCTGCCGCGATCAAGCGCGAGACCTCCTCGCGGCTGAGCACCACCGGTAGCGTGCGCGGCACGGACACCGGGTGCATCTTGGCCATCAACTCGCCTCGGCTGAGCGTGACGTCGAAGAAGAACTTCAGGCCTGAAATCGTGGCGTTCAGTGTGATCGGCGAGGCGCCCTCGTCGACCAGATGCATCTGGAAGCGCCGCAGGTCCTCGGCGGTGGCCGTGTCAGGCGAGGCCTTGAGGAAGGCGGCCAGCTTGCGCACAGCGCGCAGGTAGCCTGATTGCGTCTTGGGCTCGAACTTGCGCATGCGCATGTCCTCGACCATGCGTTGGCGCAACGGCGAGACGGTAGGAGTCGAAACGTCCATGATCCTGCTCCAGTCGGTGAACGAGGCGGATTGCCTCGATCACCAACATCGCAGAACCAGCGGTACAACGAACCGCTACCGCTACCGC
>DAIOEI010000403.1:0-2732 GCA_036746335.1 Hydrogenophaga sp.
GCCATGCAAGGCCAGGATGCGATCAACACCGCCAAGGCCTTCAAGGAAGCGCTGCCGCTGACGGGCATCATCCTGACCAAACTCGACGGCGATTCGCGGGGAGGCGCGGCGCTTTCGGTGCGACAGATCACCGGCGCGCCGATCAAATTTGCTGGCATTTCCGAAAAAATCGATGGGCTGGAGGTCTTCGATGCCGAGCGCCACGCCGGGCGCATCCTGGGTATGGGGGACATCCTTGCCCTGGTCGAGCAAGTCACGGCGGGCGTGGACATGGCTGCGGCGCAGAAGCTGGCGGCCAAGGTCAAGAGTGGTGAAGGTTTTGACCTTAACGACTTCCTCGATCAAATTCGGCAAATGAAGCAAATGGGAGGGCTCTCCAGCCTCATGGACAAACTGCCTGGCAACATGGCTGCCAAGGCCAGCGAGGTGGACCTGTCGCGCGCTGAAAAAGACATCAAGCGCAAGGAAGGCATCATTTGCAGCATGACGCTCAAGGAGCGCACCCGCCCTGACATCATCAAAGCCACTCGAAAACGCCGTATCGCCGCTGGTGCTGGCGTTCAGGTGCAGGAGGTCAACCGCCTGCTCAAGGAGTTTGAGCAGATGCAGGGCATGATGAAGAAGATGAAGGGCAGTGGCATGATGAAAATGATGAAGCGCATGGGCGGCATGAAGGGCATGCCCAAACTGCCCGGCATGGGTTGACCGAAGTCAAGCCAGACGGCTTCGCCGGGCCTCACACTCCAGCCCCATGTTGATGTTCATCGAATGGGGGCTCGCCACACTGGCCCTGATCACAGCCTTGTCGCTGCGGCCCTGGCGCATGCTCAACGGCGCTCTCCTCACGCCCTTGCTGGCCTCTGTGGTGCTGCTCCCTTGGTTGTGGTTGCTCCCGCAATCCATGCCACAAGGTTTGCAGATTCAGCTCTCGGGTGCCTGTTTGCTGGTGCTGATGCTGGGCTGGCCTTTGGCGGTGATCGGGCTGGCCTGTGTGGGCCCGCTGGTCTGGGGGCTGGGTCATGCCGATGCGTCGGCCGCACTGTCGCAAAGCGTCTGGATTGGTTTGGTACCGGCAACAATGGCGCTCGGTATTGGTGCGGTTTTGCGCCGCTGGTTGCCGCCCAATCCGTTTGTCTACACCCTTGGGCGGGCTTTTCTGGGAACTGCCGTGTCGGTGTTTGTGGCTGGTCTGTTGCTGGAAGGCCTGCAAATGCTCTCAGGTGCCCCGGTCCGCGACCTGTCGCTGGTGGCTCGTTGGCTCATGGCCTGGGGAGACGCCTTCCTCACCGGCATGTTCAGCGCCATCTTCGTGGCTTTTGCTCCCCAGTGGCTGGCCACCTGGTCAGACGCCCGCTACCTGCCGCGCCCCAAGGTTTGAAGGCCTTCAGGCCACTTCTCGAATCAGCACTTCGCCGCGCAACGAGTGCGCAAAAGTCTCGGTGATGCGCACATCGATCATCTGACCCACCAGCCGTGCGCTGCTCGGGCCGCCGGCGAAGTTCACCACGCGGTTGCATTCGGTGCGGCCCATCAGCTCGGGCGCCTCGGCGGTGGATTTGCGCGACGGGCCTTCGACCAGGATGCGCTGCACCGTGCCCTGACGGCTGGCGCTGATGCGCGCCACGTTGGCCTCGATCACGGACTGCAGGTGTTGCAGGCGCTGGAGCTTCACGGCGTGCGGTGTGTCGTCCGGCAGGTTGGCCGCCGGGGTGCCGGGGCGTGGACTGAAGATGAAGCTGAAGCTGATGTCAAAACCGATGTCGTCGATCAGCTTCATCAGCTTGCCGAAGTCTTCTTCGGTTTCGCCGGGGAAGCCGACGATGAAATCGCTGCTCATGGCCAGGTCGGGCCGGATCGCGCGCAGCTTGCGCACCGTGCTCTTGTATTCCATGGCGGTGTAGCCGCGCTTCATGGCCATGAGGATGCGGTCCGAGCCGTGCTGCACCGGCAGGTGCAGGTGGTTCACCAGTTTCGGGATCTTGGCGTAGGCCTCGATCAGGCGCGGCGTGAACTCGTTGGGGTGGCTGGTGGTGTAGCGGATGCGCTCGATGCCCGGGATGTCGGCCACGTATTCGAGCAGCAGCGCGAAGTCGGCGATCTCGGTCGTGTCCCCCATCTTGCCCCGGTAGGCGTTGACGTTCTGGCCCAGCAGATTCACCTCGCGCACGCCCTGGTCGGCCAGGCCGGCGATCTCCACCAGCACGTCTTCAAACGGGCGACTGACCTCGTCGCCGCGCGTGTACGGCACCACGCAGTAACTGCAGTATTTGGAGCAGCCTTCCATGATGGACACGAAGGCGCTGCTGCCCTCTACCCGCGCGGGTGGCAGGTGGTCGAACTTCTCGATTTCGGGGAAGCTGATGTCGACCTGAGGGCGCGACTGCTGCTCGCGCCGGGCCAGCAGCTCGGGCAGGCGATGCAGCGTCTGCGGGCCGAACACCACGTCCACATAAGGCGCGCGCTTGATGATCTCGGCGCCTTCCTGGCTGGCCACGCAGCCGCCCACGCCGATCAGCACGCCTTTTTTCTTCAGGTGTTGCACGCGGCCCAGATCGGAGAACACCTTTTCCTGCGCCTTCTCGCGCACCGAGCAGGTGTTGAACAGGATCAGGTCGGCCTCGTTCACGTCCTGCGTGGGTTCGTAGCCCTCTGCGGCGTTCATGACGTCGGCCATCTTGTCCGAGTCGTACTCGTTCATCTGGCAGCCGAAGGTTTTGATAAAGACTTTTTTG
>DAIOEI010000404.1:0-2729 GCA_036746335.1 Hydrogenophaga sp.
ACGTGCAGGGTCTGGGCCTGGAAGCCGTGGGTGTGGCGCAAGGCGGCCAGGGCGAAGTGCTCGTGGACGCGCACTACCGCACCAACGTGCCCGGCATCTGGGCCGTGGGTGACGTGACCAACCGCGTGCAGCTCACGCCCGTGGCCCTGGGCGAGGCCATGGTGGTGGTGGACCAATTGTTCGGGCCTGCGGCGGGCAAGCCCCCGCGCAGCATGAGCTACGAGTTCATCCCCACCGCCGTGTTCACCCACCCCAGCATCGGCACCGTGGGCTACAGCGAAGCGCAGGCGCGCGAGAAGTTCGGTGCCATCACCGTCTTCCGCAGCGAGTTCAAGGCACTGAAGCACACGCTCTCGGGCAGCAGCGAACGCACCCTGATGAAACTCATCGTCGACACCGCCAGCGACCGCGTGGTCGGCCTGCACATGGTCGGCGCCGAAGCGGGCGAAATCGTGCAAGGCTTTGCCGTGGCCATGAAAGCTGGCGCCACCAAGGCTGTGTTCGACAGCACCATCGGCATCCACCCCACGGCCGCCGAAGAGTTCGTGACCATGCGCGAGCCGGCCCGCTCATAAGGTCACAGCGCAGGGCCACAATAGCCGGATGCACAAAAGCCCCACCTTCATCGCCCCCCAGCTGTTCGACGATCCGGCCGCCGCACTCGCCCAAGTGCAGCACATCTACCG
This sequence comes from Hydrogenophaga sp., assembly GCA_036746335.1. Classification (GTDB taxonomy): domain Bacteria; phylum Pseudomonadota; class Gammaproteobacteria; order Burkholderiales; family Burkholderiaceae_C; genus Hydrogenophaga. The sequence continues at coordinate 687 of DAIOEI010000404.1, forward strand.
CAGCAGCGTCGCCTTCCTGCGCGAGGCCATGCACCAGTTCGTGGACGGCCAGGACGCAGGCGGCCACCGCGTGCGCGCCTGCTACCCCTTTGTACGCCTGCACTCGCGCAGCGTGTCGCGGCTCGAATCGGGTTTGCAGAGCCGCCTGAGCTACGGCTTTGTGGCGGGGCCAGGCCGCTTCGAGACCACGCTCACACGCCCCGACCTGTACGCCGAGTACTACCTGGAGCAGTTCCGCCTGCTGCTGGCCAACCACGACGGCAAGCTGGAAGTGGGCACCAGCACGCAGCCGATCCCGATCCACTTCTCGTTCGCCGAGCACGAGCACGTGGAAGGTGAGCTGAGCCAGGACCGCCGCGCCCTGATGCGCGACGTGTTCGACCTGCCCGACCTGACGGTGATGGACGACGGCATCGCCAACGGCACACACGAGCCCCGCCCCGGTGAAGCGCAGCCGCTCTCGCTGTTCACCGCGCCGAGGGTGGACTACTCGCTGCAGCGCCTGCGGCACTACACCGGTACCTCGCCGGAGTGGTTCCAGAACTTCGTGTTGTTCACCAACTACCAGTTCTACATCGACGAGTTCATCCGCCTCGGCCACGCTGAAATGGCGGACCCGGCCAGCGACTACATCGCCTTTGTCGAACCGGGCAATCTGGTCACACGCCGCGCCGGCCTGGGCGCTGAATCCATCGACTCGCTGGGTAAAGCGCTGCCGAGGTTGCCGCAGATGCCGGCCTACCACCTGCTGCGCAAAGACCGCACGGGCATCACCATGGTCAACATCGGCGTAGGCCCAGCTAATGCCAAGACCATCACCGACCACATCGCCGTATTGCGCCCGCACGCCTGGCTGATGCTGGGCCACTGCGCCGGCCTGCGCAACGGCCAGCAGCTGGGCGACTATGTGCTGGCCCACGCCTATGTGCGTGAAGACCACGTGCTCGATGAAGAACTGCCGCTGTGGGTGCCCATTCCGGCGCTGGCCGAGATCCAGGTCGCGCTGGAGCAGGCCGTGGCCGACGTGACCGGCGTGCCGCCGCAGGAACTCAAGCGCATCATGCGCACCGGCACTGTGGCCAGTACCGACAACCGCAACTGGGAGCTGCTGCCTGCACAGAACGCACCCAGCACACCGCAGCGCCGCTTCAGCCAGAGCCGCGCCGTGGCGCTCGACATGGAAAGCGCCACCATCGCTGCCAACGGATTCCGCTTCCGCGTGCCCTACGGCACCCTGCTGTGCGTGAGTGACAAACCGCTGCACGGCGAGATCAAGCTGCCCGGCATGGCCAACCACTTCTACCGCGAACGGGTGGACCAACACCTGCGCATCGGCATCCGCGCGGTGGAACTGCTGCGCGCGGGCGGGGTCGATCAGTTGCACAGCCGCAAGCTGCGCAGCTTTGCCGAAGTCGCTTTTCAGTGATCCCGCGCTCGTGACCTCTCTTTCCGACTGGCTCCAACAAGGGTTCGGTGTGCAGCTGTGGCTGGCTTCGGTGCTCGCTATCGTTGTACTCACGGGCTTGCTGAGCCTGGCGGTTCGCACCGCGCTGCGCCAGGCCAGCCGCTGGGCGAAACGCTCCACCACACCCTGGGATGAGGCCTTGATCGCAGCCGCCCGCTCGCCGGTGCAGGTGGTGATCTGGCTCGCGGGCCTGGGCTGGCTGGCGCGCGCGCTGGAAGCCCATTGGCCGCAGCCCGTCCTACTGGCCACCGCGCTGCAGTGGCGCGACATCGGCCTGACCCTGGCCTTGGGCTGGTTTCTCTGGCGCTCCATCGGCGAAGTTGCAGACACCACCATCCGCCGACGCACGGAAAAGGGCGAGGAATTCGACCTCACGACGGTGATGGCTCTGAGCAAGCTGCTGCGCCTGCTGGTGGTGGTCATCATGGTGATCACCACCGCACACAGCCTGGGCTTTCAGATAGCGGGTCTGCTCGCGCTCGGCGGCGTGGGTGGCATTGCCGTCGGTCTGGCCGCGCGCGATCTGCTGGCCAACTTCTTTGGCGGCCTCACCATCTACCTCGACCGCCCGTTCAGCG
>DAIOEI010000405.1:0-2719 GCA_036746335.1 Hydrogenophaga sp.
TTTTCCCTGTGTGTGTATTGCGGCTCCCGACCCGGCAGCGAACCGGCGTATGCCGAGGCGGCCCGCTTCGTGGGCCACTGGATCGGCCACCACGGTGGACAACTGGTCTACGGGGGCGGGCGCAACGGGCTGATGGGGTTGGTGGCTGCGGCCACCCTCGAAGCGGGCGGCCGTGTAGTGGGGGTGATTCCGCGGGCGCTGGTGGAAAAGGAATGGGCCAACCAGGATTGCAGCGAGCTGCATGTGGTGGAGACCATGCACGACCGCAAGCGCCTGATGGCGGAAAAGGCGGACGCCTTTCTGGCCCTGCCTGGCGGCATCGGCACCTTTGAAGAGTTCTTTGAGGTCTGGACCTGGCGCCAGCTCGGTTACCACGACAAGCCGGTGGGCCTGCTCAATGTGGAAGGCTGTTACGACAACCTGCTGCAATTCTTGCAGCAGACGGTGGAGCGCCAGTTCATGGGCGCCTGGCAGATGGACCTGATCTGCACCGATACGGAGGCCGCGCGCCTGCTGCCCAACCTGGTGCAGGCCGCGGGCATGTCACCCGACTCCGATCTGACCGCGATCTGAAACGAACCGCTCAGATCGCGGTTTCGTCTTCTTCACCCGTGCGAATGCGCACCACACGCTCGACCGGCGTCACAAAGATCTTGCCATCGCCGATCTTGCCGGTGCGCGCGGCGCGCACGATGGCGTCCACGCAGCGGTCCACGTCGTCGGTCTTGACCACCACTTCCACCTTCACCTTGGGCAGGAAGTCCACCACGTATTCGGCGCCCCGGTACAGCTCGGTGTGGCCCTTCTGACGCCCAAAGCCTTTGACCTCGGTCACGGTCAAACCGGTCACCCCTTGCTCGGCCAGAGCCTCTCTCACTTCTTCGAGCTTGAAGGGCTTGATGACGGCGGTGATTTGCTTCATGGGGACAGGCTCCGATCATTTCAAAAGGGGGAGAGGTCATTATGCCCAAGGGGACCCGTACCGCGCCTACACTCGACCGAGATCAGGAGAAATGCATGCTCGCAAAAGACGATTTCGCGACCCCAACCCCTGGCACCTTGCCTGGGCATGTGCCGATCGCAGTGGCTTATCGGGGCGGGCACCCCGAAAACATTCACCATGGTTCTCTGGCGGTGGTCAACGCGCAAGGGCAACTGCTGGCCCATGTGGGCGATGTGGAGGCACCCCTGTTCACCCGCTCTTCGCTCAAACCCTTTCAGGCCATGCCGCTGATCGCCCAGTTTGCCGATGCGCTGAAACTGGACGAGGCCGACATCGCCCTGCTGTGCGCCAGCCACAACGGCGAGCCCATGCACGTCGAACGCGCGGCCCGGCTGCTGGCGGGCATGGGTGCCAGCGAGGCCAACCTGTGCTGCGGCAGCCATGTGCCCTACTTCTACAGCGCGACTGGCCAGACGCCCGAGCCGGGCACCCGCTACACCCGGCTGCAACACAACTGCTCGGGCAAACACACCGGCATGTTGCTGCTGGCCCATGCACTGGGGGAACCGCTGGACGGCTATCTGGATGTGTCACACCCGGTTCAGCAAGCCATTGTGCGCAGCGTGAGCCATTTCTCGGGTGTGCCCGCCGGGCAACTGGTTCGCGGCACCGACGGCTGCAGCGCACCCAATTACGCGCTGCCGTTGCGCGCCCTGGCCCAGGCCTTCGCCCGCCTGACGCTGGACACACCGGACCCGGTCTACGGACATGCTCCGTTGCGCGTGGCGCGCGCCATGAGCCGATACCCCGAGCTGGTCAGCGGGCAAGGCCGCAACGATCTCACGCTCATGCGCGCCGGTGGCGGTGACTGGGTCAGCAAGGTGGGTGCCGACGGCGTTCAGGCGCTGGCCAGCTTCAGCCGCGGCATCGGCATCGCCGCCAAATGCAGCGACGGCCAGCTGGTGCCCTTGATGGTGGCGCTGGTGTCGGCGCTGGAACAACTGGGTTGGCTCGATGCAGACAGCCGCGCAGCCCTTCAGTCACTCATACCGCCGCCACTGAAAAACGCCGCAGGCATTGAAGTGGGCGACCTGCGGGCCGTGCTGCAACTGCCATTCGCCTGAGCCACCGGAAGCACCCCGGAGACCAGGGCTGTCAACCGCGGTAGCGGCTGGTGATGGGGTAGCGCCAGTCTTTGCCGAAACTGCGGTGGGTCACCCGGATGCCCACCGGCGCCTGCCGGCGCTTGTATTCGTTGATCCGGATCAGCCGCACCACTTGGTCCACATCGGCCTGCGGATAACCTTCGGCCACGATCTGCGCCGGACTGTGGTTGTTCTCCATGTATCGCTCGATGATCGCGTCCAGCACCTCGTATTCGGGCAGGCTGTCCTGGTCTTTCTGGTCGGGCCGCAGTTCTGCGCTCGGTGGGCGGGTGATGATGCGATCGGGGATCGGGTTGCTGCCCGTGCCATACGGGTCGTGGGCATTGCGCCAGCGCGCCAGCCGGAAGACCCAGGTCTTGGCCACGTCCTTGATGACGGCAAAACCGCCCGCCATGTCGCCATACAGCGTGCAGTAGCCCGTCGCCATCTCGCTCTTGTTGCCGGTGGTCAGCACGATGGCGCCGAACTTGTTGGACAGCGCCATCAGCAGCGTGCCGCGGATGCGCGCCTGCAGGTTTTCTTCGGTCGTGTCTTCGGCGCGCCCTTCAAACAAGGGAGCCAGCGAAGCCTTGAAGGATTCGAATTCGGGTGCGATGTCGATTTCGTCGTA
>DAIOEI010000406.1:0-2713 GCA_036746335.1 Hydrogenophaga sp.
AGGTGGCGCTGATGCACGAAGGCCAGACGCTGATCGGCTTCATCTGGCCGGCCCAAAACCCCGAGCTGATGCAGCAACTGGCTGCCAAACAGGTCACGGCGCTGTCCATCGATGCACTGCCGCGCACACTCAGCCGTGCGCAGAAGATGGATGCTTTGACTTCCATGGCGGGTGTCAGCGGTTACCGCGCCGTGGTGGAAGCCGCCAACGCTTTTGGCCGCTTCTTCAACGGCCAGATCACGGCCGCGGGCAAGGTGCCACCGGCCAAGGTGTTCATCGCCGGTGCGGGCGTGGCCGGTCTGGCTGCGATTGGCGCAGCCGCCAGCCTGGGCGCCATCGTGCGAGCCAACGACACGCGCGCCGAAGTGGCGGACCAGGTCGTCTCGCTGGGTGGCGAGTTCGTCAAGGTCGACTATGAAGAAGAAGGCTCGGGCGGCGGCGGTTACGCCAAGGTCATGAGCGAAGGCTTTCAGCAAGCGCAGCGCGAGATGTACGCCAAACAGGCGCGCGAGGTGGACATCATCATCACCACCGCGCTGATTCCCGGCAAACCCGCGCCCAAGCTGATCACCGCCGAGATGGTGCAGAGCATGAAGCCCGGCAGCGTGATCGTGGACATGGCGGCCGAGCAGGGCGGCAACTGCGAGCTGACCGTGCCGGGCGAAGCGGTGGTGCGCCACGGCGTGACCATCGTCGGTTACACCGATCTCGCCTCGCGCATGGCGCGCCAGTCGTCCACGCTGTACGCGACCAACCTGTTCCGCCTCACAGAGGAGCTGTGCAAGACCAAGGACGGTGTCATCAACGTCAACATGGAAGACGACGCCATCCGTGGCCTGACCGTGGTCAAGAACGGTGAAATCACCTGGCCCGCACCGCCGCTGGCCGCACCCCCGAAGCCACCGGCCAAGCCGGCCGGCCCGGCGGTTGAGAAAAAAGGGGGTCACGGCCATGGCAGCTCCGGTCCGCTGCCCGCCAAGAACCTGGCCATCGTCTTCGGTCTGGGTGCGCTGGCCTTCTGGTTCATCGGTGCCTATGCGCCGGCGGCCTTCCTCGGTCACTTCACCGTTTTCGTGCTGGCCTGTTTCATCGGCTACATGGTGGTCTGGAACGTGACCCCCGCGCTGCACACGCCGCTGATGAGCGTGACCAATGCCATCTCCAGCATCATCGTCATTGGGGCACTGGTACAGATTTGGCCCCCCGACCCCTCAGCAGGTGGCCGCCCCGACATGCTGATTCGTTGGCTGGCCTTTGTGGGGGTGCTGGTCACGGCTGTCAATATGTTCGGCGGCTTCGCGGTCACGCGTCGCATGCTCGCCATGTTCCGCAAATAAACACAAGAAAGAGACGAACATGTCTGAAAGCTTGACCTCGGTGGCCTATTTGGGGGCCGCGATTCTGTTTGTCCTGAGCTTGGGTGGCTTGTCCAACCCCGAAACCTCACGCCGCGGCAACGTCTACGGCATGGTCGGCATGGCCTTGGCCGTGTTGGCCACCATCTTTGGACCCAAGGTGTCTGGCGCCGGTTACGCGTGGGTGGTTGCCGCGCTGGTGCTGGGCGGCAGCGTGGGCCTGTATGCCGCCAAAGTGGTCAAGATGACGCAAATGCCCGAGCTGGTCGCGCTCATGCACAGTCTGGTGGGCCTGGCCGCGTGTCTGGTGGGTTTTGCCAGCTATGTGGACACGTCCATCCAATACGTGGGTGCCGAAAAAGTCATTCATCAGGTCGAGATTTACATCGGCATTCTGATTGGTGCGGTCACCTTCTCGGGCTCGCTGATCGCGTTTGGCAAGCTCAACGGAAAAATCGGCGGCAAGCCGCTGCTGTTGCCGGCTCGCCATTGGCTCAACCTGATCGCCCTGCTGGTCGTCATCTGGTACGGCGGTGAGTTCATGCGCGCCGAAACGGTGGCCGACGGCATGCTGCCTCTGACCATCATGACGGTGCTGGCGCTGCTGTTCGGCATTCACATGGTGATGGCCATTGGCGGTGCCGACATGCCGGTGGTGGTGTCCATGCTCAACAGCTATTCGGGCTGGGCCGCTGCGGCCACCGGCTTTATGTTGGGCAACGACCTGCTCATCGTCACCGGTGCGCTGGTCGGCTCCTCGGGTGCCATCTTGTCCTACATCATGTGCAACGCGATGAACCGCAATTTCATCAGTGTGATCGCTGGTGGCTTTGGCAGTGGTGCCGGCAAGCCGGCGGCCAAGGCAGACGGTGCAGCGGCTGAACCCCAGGGCGAAGTCGTCCCAGTCAGCGCGACGGAAACCGCCGAGATGCTGCGCGACGCTAAGAACGTGATCATCGTCCCCGGCTACGGTATGGCGGTGGCCCAGGCGCAGCACACCGTGTTCGAGATCACCCGCACCCTGCGCGAGAAGGGCGTGAATGTGCGCTTTGGCATCCACCCGGTGGCCGGCCGCATGCCCGGCCACATGAACGTGTTGCTGGCCGAAGCCAAGGTGCCCTACGACATCGTGTTCGAGATGGACGAGCTCAACGACGACTTCCCGGACACCGACGTGGCCATTGTCATCGGCGCCAACGACATCGTGAACCCGGCGGCGCAAGACGATCCGACCAGCCCCATCGCCGGCATGCCGGTGCTGGAAGTCTGGAAGGCCCGCACCAGCATCGTCATGAAGCGCAGCATGGCCAGCGGCTATGCCGGCGTGGACAACCCGCTGTTCTACAAGGACAACAACC
>DAIOEI010000407.1:0-2708 GCA_036746335.1 Hydrogenophaga sp.
CTGGCGCTGCTCGGGCGTGCAGATCAACCGTTTCTGCGCCTCGGGCCTGGAAGCAGTGAACCTGGCCGCCATGAAGGTCAAAAGCGGCTGGGAAGACCTGGTGGTGGCCGGTGGCGTGGAGAGCATGAGCCGCGTGCCGATTGGCTCCGACGGCGGCGCCTGGGCGCAGGACCCGGAGACCAACAGCGCCACGCTGTTTGTGCCGCAGGGCATCGGCGCTGATTTGATCGCCACGCTCAACGGCTTTTTACGTCAGGACGTCGATGCTTTCGCCATGGAGTCGCAAAAACGCGCCACGGCCGCGCGCGCTGCCGGGTACTTCGAGCGCTCGGTGGTGCCCGTGAAGGACACGATGGGCCTGACCATCCTGGCGCAGGACGAGTTCATCAAGCCCAACACCACGCCGGAGGGCCTGGCCGGGCTCAAGCCCGCTTTCGAGCAACTGGGCGCCATGGGCTTTGACGCCGTGGCCCTGCAGCGCTACCCGCAGGTCGAGCGCATCCACCACGTGCACCACGCCGGCAATTCGTCGGGCATCGTGGACGGCGCGGCGGCCCTGCTGATCGGCTCGGAGGCTGCCGGGAAGACGCATGGTTTCACGCCGCGCGCACGCATCGTCTCGGTCGCGCTCTCGGGCGCCGACCCGACCATCATGCTCACCGGCCCCATGCCCGCGGCGCGCAAGGCGCTGGCCAAGGCCGGGCTCACCATCGACCAGATCGACCTGTTCGAGGTGAACGAGGCTTTTGCCACCGTGCCCATGGTGTTCATGAAAGAAATGGGCGTTTCGCACGAAAAGGTCAACGTCAACGGCGGCGCGATTGCCATGGGACACCCGCTGGGCGCGACCGGCGCGATGATTCTGAACACCCTGATCGACGAGTTGCACCGCACGGGCAAACGCTACGGATTGGCGACTTTGTGCGTCGGCGGCGGGATGGGCATCGCGACCATCGTTGAAAGGGTCTGACGACTCACCCCCGCGCCGCGCTTCGCGCGTCACCCCCTGAAAGGGGGCAACACCAGTGGCCCGGCAAAGCCGGTTCCACGGTGTTCTTGACCAGACACCTCGCTCGCAAGACCTCTCAGGAGCACGACATGATCACCAAAACCATCCGCTACGAACTCGCGAACGGCATCGCCACCATCACCTTCGACGAGCAGGGCTCGCCGGTCAACACCATGTGCCTGCAGTGGCAGGACGACCTGGACGCCATCGCGGCGCAGGTGGCGCGTGACAAGGCCCAGCTCAAGGGCATCGTGCTGGCCTCGGCCAAGAGCACCTTCTTCGCCGGGGCCGACCTCAAGGGCGTGATGCGCTCGACCGAGGCCGACGGCCCGCGTGTGTTCGCGGAGATCGAACGCATCAAGCGCAACTTCCGCACCATCGAGACGCAGGGCGTGCCGGTGGTGAGCTGCCTCAACGGCGCGGCGCTGGGCGGAGGCTGGGAGGTGGCGCTGGTCGGCCACCACCGGATTGCGGTGAACAACCCCAAGGTCCAGTTCGGCCTGCCCGAGATCACCCTGGGCCTGATCCCCGGCGGCGGCGGCATCACCAAGATGACCCGCGTACTGGGCCTGATGGCGGCGCAGCCCTACATTCTGGAGAGCAAGCTGTTCGGCCCCGAGGAGGCGCTGAAGATCGGCGTGGTGCACGAACTCGTCGCGACCCCCGAGGAGCTGATGCCCAAGGCGCTGGCCTTCATCGAAGCCGCGCAAGGCAAACCCGAGGCCAGCCAGCACGTCTGGGACCGCAAGGACTATCGTGTGCCCGGCGGCACCCCGAGCAACCCCAAGATCGCAGGCATGCTGAGCGTGGCCCCCGCCGTGCTCAAGCAGAAGACGCGCGGCCTCTATCCCGCTCCAGAAGCCGCGCTGGCCGCCATGGTCGAAGGCGCCATGGTCGACTTCGACACCGCCATGCGCGTGGAAAGCCGCTACCTGGCCGGGCTGATGACCGGCGGCGTGGCGCGCAACATGATCAACACCTTCTTCTTCAACATGAACGCCATCAAGGGCGGACAGTCGCGGCCGAAGGACGTGCCGCGTTACCAGCCGAAGAAAGTGGGTGTGCTCGGCGCCGGGATGATGGGTTCGGGCATCGCCTATGCGCAGGCCACCAAAGGCATCGCCGCCGTGCTGAAAGACGTGAGCGTCGAGGCCGCCGAAAAGGGCAAGTCGTACACCGCCAAGCTCACCCAGAAGCGGGTGGACAAAGGTCAGATGTCGGCCGAGAAGCAGCAAGGCATCCTGAACCTGATCACCCCGACCGCCAGCGCCGCCGACCTGCAGGGCTGCGACCTGATCATCGAGGCGGTGTTCGAGCAGCGCGAACTCAAGGCCATGGTGACGAAGGAAGCCGAGCCCATGCTCGCCGAGGGAGGCTTCTTCGCCAGCAACACCTCCACCCTGCCCATCTCCGGCCTGGCCCAGGCCAGCGCCAAGCCCGCCAAGTTCGTCGGCATCCACTTCTTCAGCCCGGTGGACAAGATGAAGCTGGTGGAGATCATCCGCGGCAAGGACACGGACGATGAAACGATTGCCCGCGCCTACGACTACGTGCTGGCGCTGGGCAAGCTGCCCATCGTCGTCAACGACTCGCGCGGCTTCTACACCAGCCGCACCTTCGGCACCTTCGTCATGGAAGGCGCGGCCATGCTGGGCGAAGGCATCCCGGCGCCGGTGATCGAGAACGCCGCCATGCAGGC
>DAIOEI010000408.1:0-2684 GCA_036746335.1 Hydrogenophaga sp.
ACCGCTTCGAGCGCTTCCACATCTTCGTTTTCGTCGGGCAACAACAGCTCGCAACGCACACCCCAGGCCTCCAGCAACTGCTTGCGGCGTGGGCTTTGGGACGCGAGGTAGATGAAGTCACTCATGTTGCGTCATTCCCTGTGGTACGGATGATTGGCGTTGATCGACCAGGCGCGGTAGAGCTGCTCGATCAGCAGCACTCGCACCATGGCATGGGGCAGGGTCAGGTCCGAGAGGCGGATGCGCTGGTGGGCCGCCTCTCGGAAGGCGGGCTCCAGCCCGTCAGGCCCGCCAATGACCAGCGCCACATCGTCGCCATCGAGTTGCCAGGCTTTGAGTTGCTGGGCCAGGGCCTTGGTGGTGAGCTGCGCGCCGCGCTCGTCCATCACCACGGTACGGCAAGCCTTGGGCAATGCGGCCACGATGCGTTCGCGCTCGGCAGCCATGACCGTCTCCACGGTCTTTGAACCGCGCGGTTCGGTTTTGACGGTCTTGAGCTCCACCCGCAAATCGGGCGGGAAGCGTTTGGCGTAATCGTCGTAGGCGGTCTGTGCCCAGTCGGGCATGCGCTGCCCGACCGCGACGATCACCAGCTTCATGCCTTCTTCTTGGCCGCTGGTTTGGCTGGTGCTTTGCCCGCTGCGGGCGCGGTCGTGCGCTTGACGGCGGACTTGGCAACCGGCTTGGCCCCCGCTTTGCTCGCAGGCGCCTTGGGTTTGACCACGACGGTCTTGATCGCTTTCTTGGCAGGCGCTGCACCCGTGGCAGTCTTGCGCGCGGGTGCCTTGGCAGCCACGGCTTTGCCCGCCGAGGGCTTGACCACCGATTTGGCTGCGGCTTTCTTGGCGGGCGCCTTGGCGGGTTCGGCCGCCGCAGCAGCGGCCTTGGCCTGCTTGCGCGCCAGCGACTTCGCGTCCACCGGCTTGACCGCTTTTTCTTCCCCCTTGCGGGTGGTCTTGGTCGCCTTTTTGGCTTTGCTGGTCTTGCCTTCGCCAGAGGCGGCTTCGGCTTTGGCCTCGGCAGCCCGCTCAGCGGCCGACTTCAGGCGAACGGGTTTGGCGCCCCAGATCTCTTCCAGGCGGTAATACTGGCGGATCACCGGCTGCATCACATGGGCCACGGCAGCGCCGCAGTCGACAATGATCCATTCGCCGTTGTCCTCGCCTTCGATGCGCGGTTTGTCGAACCCTGCATCGCGCACCGCGTCGCGCACACTGGCCGCCAGCGCCTTGGTCTGGCGGTTGGAGGTGCCGCTGGCAACGATCACCCGCTCAAACAAAGGAGAAAGGTGTTCGGTGTTGAAGACCACGATGTCCTGACCTTTGACGTCTTCCAGTCCGTCCACAATGGCACGCTGAAGTTTCTGGATGTCTTTTTTGGCAGTGGTTTCGCTGGTCATGAGGGGTTCTGATAAAGGTGATGTTGTGAAATATAGCTTGCCACCGCCTGGGGCACCAGTGCGGCATGGGCTCCGGCACGGCCCATAGGGCGACCAAAGCGGGCGCGCACTGCTGTGGCGCTGATGTTGGTCAGGGGCATGTCGAGCGTAACGAAGGGCACATCCACCGCCGAGAGGTCGGTCGCGTCGTGGGACGGGTCGGTCGCATCTTCGCCGATGGCGGTGGCCCGGTTCGCGACCGCCAGGCGCGCCTGCTCCAGGACCTCGGGCCAGCGCATCCAGGTCTTGAAAGCCAGCAACTGATCTGCCCCGAGCAGCAGAAAGAACTGTGCGGCGGGATTGTCCCTGCGCAGCTCTTGCAAAGTATCGGCGGTGAAACTGGGTCCGCTGCGGCGGGTTTCGCGAGGATCGATGTGTGTGCGGGGCAGATCTCCAAAAGCCAGCAGACACATGGCCAAGCGGTGGTGGGCATCGGTCAGCGCTCGCGCCTTGTGCCAGGCTTGGCCCGTCGGCAGGATGAACAGGTGGTCCAGCTGCAGTTGGTTCAGCGCCGCTTCGGCCAGCGCACGGTGTGCCTGGTGGGGCGGATCAAAAGCGCCACCGTACACACCGATACGCAGCGGCTGTGGTACCGCCTGCCCGGCAGGGCTGGCTGCGAGTGCGTTCAAATCCAGTCCTTGCGAACCAGGAACTCCCGGGTCAGCCGCGCCTCGGGAGAGTCCGGTGGATCCTGGCGCTGGTAAGACCAGCTCACCAGAGGCGGCATGGACAGCAGGATGGACTCGCTGCGACCGCCCGACTGCAGCCCGAAGTGGGTGCCGCGGTCCCAGACCAGGTTGAACTCGACATAGCGCCCGCGGCGGTAAAGCTGGAAGTCGCGTTCGCGCTCGCCATGCGGCAGGTCTTTGCGTCGGTCCACGATGGGCAGGTAGGCGTCGAGGAACCCATCACCCACCGAACGCAGCATGGCAAAACTGCCGTCGAAGCCGAACTCGGAAAAGTCGTCGAAGAACACGCCACCGATGCCGCGCTGCTCGTCGCGGTGCTTGAGGTAGAAATACTCGTCGCACCATTGTTTGAAGCGCGGGTACTTGTCGATGCCGAACGGATCGAGTGCGGTCTTGCAGGTGTTGTGGAAATGCACCGCGTCTTCTTCAAAGGCGTAATACGGCGTGAGGTCCATGCCACCGCCAAACCAGCACACCGGCTCGCCCCCTGCCGGGGTGGCGGCGATCATGCGCACGTTCATGTGCACCGTGGGCACATAGGGGTTGCGCGGGTGGAA
>DAIOEI010000409.1:0-2673 GCA_036746335.1 Hydrogenophaga sp.
CCCACTGCGGGTAAAGCGCGCCAAAAGCTTGCACCGACGTGACCACGATCCCCTGGGCATCGGTCAGCGCAAACTCCACCCGCTTGTCCAGCGCGTTCTTCAAGGCTTTCAGCGTCTGGCTGCGGCCATGCAGCGCCACACGGTCCAGAAAGTCGGCATGCAGTTCGGCACCGGCCGCCACCCGGGCGTAAAAGCGCGGCCACACGAGATCGATGGCCTGGGTGTCGTCTTCCAGCAGTTCGTGCTCGGCCGGCAGCCCCAGCTCCTGCAGCACGGCCAGTGGCGCTGAACGCAACAGCGAGGCAAACCAGCTGTGAAAGGTGCGGATCTGCACCGGCCGCCCGGCCGCCAGCAGGGCTGCGTGCAGGCCGCGCAAATCGGCGGCGCGCGCGGCTGCGGTGTCGGGGGCCATGCCGCGGTGCACCAGTTCGGCGCTCAGCTCGGCGTCGCTGAGTGCGGCAAATGCCTGCACCCATTCCTGCAGGCGCTGGCGCATTTCCCCGGCGGCCTTTTTGGTGAAGGTGATTGCCAGGATGTCCTGCGGCGCGGTGCCTTCGAGCAAGGCGCGCAAGATGCGGGAAACCAGCATCCAGGTCTTGCCGGCACCGGCGCAGGCCTCCACCGCCACACTGCGCGCCGGGTCGCAGGCCACGGCATAGAAGTCGGCGCGTTCGACCAGGTGGCCGTTGATGCGGTAGGCAGCGGTGTTTTCAGTCATGCGTTGTACGGTGATGGAGAGGCTGCAGACCCACAGCCCGCAACAGCGCAGGGGAAACATTCATGCTTTGAAGTCCTTTCGGCACAAGCCGCGCGCGGCGCAGAAATCACAGACCTTGCCCTCGCCCAGGGCGGGCAGCGGGTGCCCGGCGGCGATGCGGCCGAGATCGCTGCTGATGCCGGCCAGCAGGTGTTCGCGGGCAACTTCAATGTCGGTCTGTTCGACCAGCGCGGTGGCTGCGTCCCGGCCTTCGGTCTCGCGTTTGTCGGTGATGCTCAGGTAGGCGCCGCGCACCGTGTCGTCGCCCAGCAGCGCGGCGTAAAAGGCGATCTGTGTGTCTTCCAGCGGCTGCTTCACGCGGTCCAGTGTGGTCTGGCGCGGCTCGGTCTTGTAGTCGATCACCAGCGGTAGGGGTCCCTCGGGGCTGGCCTGCCGGTCCTCGCGGTCGATCTGGCCCACCAGCCGCCAGGGGCCCAGGGCGCGCTGCAACGACACCTCGGCCCGCTCAAAGCGCGGGCCACCGGCCTCGTGGCCGACCAGCCAGGCCAGGTAACCCTCGCGCAGCGCTGGCCAGGCGGCCATGAAGGGCAGGAAGCCGGCAGCGCCCTCGCCCGACCCGTCTACCGCCAGGCCCCGGGCCTGGGCTTCGGCCTGAGCCAGCGCGTCCAGCCGCTCGCGGTCGCTCAGCCGGTCATCCAGGCCATCGGTCGGCGCCTGTGCGCGGGCCTCGTGAAAGGCCTTGAGCACGGCATGCAGCCAGTTGCCCAGATCGCGCTTGTCGGGCTCGGTCTCGATTTCATCCACCTGCTGCAGGCGCAACTGGCGCAGCGCAAAAAAGCGGTAGGGGCAGTCGCGCAGGTCCTGGTAGGCGCTGGCCGAAAGGGCCTGAGGCAACAGGTCGGCGGCGACCGGTTGCGGCGCTTGTTCAGGTACCACGTTCACGCAACGCGGCACGCGCGGATCGGCCGCAGCCGTCGTGCCCTCCATGCCGCGCAAAGCCAACACCCAGGGCGCTGCACCAACCGCCTCACCCTGGTGCTCGGTGCGCCAGAGCACCTGCAAGCCCGGTTGCGTCAGCAGATGCCGCCAGGCGGCCTGTGCGGCTCGGGCCAAGGCCTCGCGCCCGGGCAAGCCCAGCAGCGCGCGCTGGGCTTCGCTCCAATGGCCTGGGGGTTCGGGGCTGGGCGGCAGGTGGATATCGTCACAGCCCGGCGCGACGGTGGCGGCAAAACCACGCCCCAGCAACTGGGCCATCGGCAACACCACCACGGATGCCGCGCCCTCGCTGCCAGGCAGGAAACTGGCCGCCTCCAAAGCACCGCGCACCCAGGCGCCAAATGCCGCCAAAGTCCAGCGGCGCCCGGTGCCCGTCTGGCCGGCTTCGGGCGCGCTGGCATCACGGCTGAGACTCGCCAATTCGTGCCCTGCGCCGTCGTTCAGCCGGAGCACTTCGATCACGCGCTGCCCGGCCGCGTCCCGGCTGGCCAGTTCCCACCAGCCGTCCTGGCGCAGCGCCTGTGCCAGGTCTGTGAGCCACTGCTCCAGCGGTCGGGGTGCCTGCAGTGCGGCCAGCACTTGCTCAGCGCCCGACGGCACCAGGGGCTGGGTCAAAGGATGCGTGAGCGCCTGGCGCCATTGCGCCAGCCCCAGGCCCCTGGCCTGTTGCTCCAGCGCGGCCAGCGCACCGGCCTGTGGTCCTTGCTTGAGCCAGTCCAGCACCTCGTCGGTTCGGGCGCGGCGGTCGGCGGCCCGTAGCAGCGACATCAGCCGCGCGGCGGCATGGGTGGTGGAGAGTTTCCAGCCAGTCTCGTCGCGCACGCTCAGACCGGCGCCGTGCAGCAAAGCACCGATGCGCCTGGTCAGCAAACGGTCTTGTGCCACCAGAGCCACCGGCACCTGGCCGGCGTTGACCCGCTCTATCACACAGGCGGCCGCGCGCTGGGCTTCGTCTTCGG
>DAIOEI010000410.1:0-2672 GCA_036746335.1 Hydrogenophaga sp.
TGGCTCATCTTGTCTCCTGTGGGATTTGCCCGGATGGCCCAGGCGTTCGGTTCAGTATAGACTTTTACCAAGCAAATGCTTTGTATAAATCTATCTCTCCAGTCCAAAAGGCGACACCATGATCGAACGCACCTTGTTCAACACCGACCACGAAACCTTTCGCGACAGCTTTTGCCGCTTTGTGGACAAGGAGATCAGCCCGTTCCACGAAGCCTGGGAGGAGCAGGGTTTTGTGGACCGCGCCGTCTGGCGCAAGGCCGGTGAAAACGGTTTTCTGTGCATGACCATGCCGGAGGCATACGGCGGCGCGGGGGCTGACAAGCTGTATTCCGTGGCGCAGATGGAAGAGATCGCCCGCGCTGGCGTCAGCGGCATCGGCTTTGGCCTGCACAGCGAGATCGTGGCGCCGTACATCCTGCACTACGGCACCGAGGCGCAGAAACAGAAATACCTGCCGCTGCTGGCCACAGGCGAGATGGTGGGCGCCATCGCCATGAGCGAACCCGCCGCCGGCAGCGACCTGCAGGGCGTCAAAACCACCGCCATCCAACAGGCCGACGGCAGCTACCTGCTCAATGGCAGCAAGACCTTCATCACCAACGGCTGGCACGCTGATCTGGTCATCGTGGTGGCCAAGACCGACCCGGCCGCCGGAGCGAAGGGCACCAGCCTGTTGCTGGTCGAGCAGGGCATGCCCGGTTTCAGCAAAGGCAAACGGCTGAAAAAGCTGGGCATGAAGGCGCAGGACACGTCTGAATTGTTTTTTGACAACGTGGTGGTGCCAGCGGACAACCTGCTGGGCGGCTCGGCGTTTGCGGGTCGCGGCTTCATCTGCCTGATGGAGCAGTTGCCCTGGGAACGGCTGCAGATCGCGATTGGCGCCGTTGCCGCAGCGCAGGCGGCCATCGACTGGACGGTCGATTACGTGAAAGAACGCAAGGTGTTTGGCCAGGCCGTGGCCAGCTACCAGAACACCCGCTACACCCTGGCCGAACTGCAGACCGAGGTGCAGGTGGCGCGGGTGTTTGTGGACAAGTGTTGCGAGCTGGTGTGCGAAGACAAGCTGGACACGGCCACCGCCAGCATGGCCAAGTACTGGTGTTCCGATCTGCAGTGCAAGGTGATGGACGAATGCGTGCAGCTCTTCGGCGGCTACGGTTACATGTGGGAATACCCGATTACCCGCGCTTACGCCGATGCCCGCGTGCAGCGCATCTACGGCGGCACCAACGAAATCATGAAAGAGGTGATTTCACGCGGCATGGGGCTGGGCGGGCGCTGAGCCCTCGGGGGCGTTGTCGACGCCTGCGCCCAAAACCCAAAGGCCCAAAAGCACAAAGGCCCCGAGAGGGGCCTTTGGTGTGTCTGGAGCGGGTGAAGGGAATCGAACCCTCGTATGAAGCTTGGGAAGCTGCCGTTCTGCCATTGAACTACACCCGCAAAGTGCGCTCGAATGATAACTGAGGCACACCTGGCGCACAGACGGCGGCGCGCCACTACGTTTAACCTGCGGTTCTTTGAAGGAGAACGACATGAACATTCCCGCGCGATTTTTGATCACCGGCGCCCTCATCACCGGCTTGATGGGCTGCGCCGCTAGCGGCGGGCCGAACGAAACCTCGGGCACCATCATTGGCGGGGTGCTGGGCGGCGCGCTCGGCTCCCAGGTGGGCGGCGGCACCGGGCGAACGGCAGCCACGGTCATCGGTGCCTTGATTGGCGCCAACATCGGCGCCAACGTGGGCCGGTCGATGGACGGCAACGACCGCGCCCGCACGGCGCAAGCATTTGAAACCGCGCCTACGGGTCAGCCCACTCAGTGGGTGAACCCGGACACGCGCAACCAGTACACCGTCACGCCCACCCGCACCTACGAGACCGCCGGTGCGCCCTGCCGGGAGTACACCATGCAGGCGGTGGTGGGTGGGCGGCCCGACAATGTGTATGGCACTGCTTGCCGCCAGGCCGATGGCAGCTGGCGGGTGATGAACTGAGCGCCTGAGCCTTCGGCCCGCCCGGCCTGGGCGGGCGGGCTTACTTCAGCACGTCACCGATGCAGAGGTACTTGATCTCGACGTAGTCGTCCATGCCGTGGTGCGAGCCCTCGCGGCCCAGGCCCGATTGCTTGACGCCACCAAACGGCACGTGCTCGGTCGCGAGGATGCCGACGTTGATGCCCACCATGCCGTATTCCAGCGCTTCGGCCACGCGGTAGATGCGGCCGATGTCGCGGCTGTAGAAGTAGCTGGCCAGGCCGAACTCGGTGTTGTTCGCCGCGTCAATGGCTTCCTGCTCGGTGGTGAACTTGAACACCGGCGCGAAGGGACCGAAGGTCTCTTCCTTCGCGCACAGCATGTCGGCGGTGGCGTCGGCCACCACGGTGGGTTCGAAGAACTGGCCGTCCAGGCGCTTGCCACCGGCCAGCACGCGCGCGCCTTTGGCCACGGCGTCGTCCACATGGCGCTGCACCTTCACCAGCGCCGCTTCCTCGATCAGCGGCCCCTGGTTCACGCCGTCCTCGAAACCGTTGCCCACCTTGGCCGTCTTGACCTTGGCGGCGAACTTGGTCACGAACTCGTCGTACACGCCTTCCTGCACGTACAGGCGGTTGGAGCAGACGCAGGTCTGGCCGGCGTTGCGGTACTTGCTGGCAAAGGCGCCTTCGACGGCGG
>DAIOEI010000411.1:0-2660 GCA_036746335.1 Hydrogenophaga sp.
GACCTGCTCATCCGCACACCGCTCAAAGACCTGCTGCCGCAACTCGGCGCCGACGACTTCTGGCAAATCCACCGGGGCACCGTGGTGCGCGCCAGCGCCATCCACAGCGTCACCCGCGACGAAGCGGGCAAGCTCAGCCTGCAACTGCGCGGGCGCAGCGAGCGCTGGCCCGTCAGCCGCCTTTACGCTGGCCGGTTCAAGGCCATGTGAGGCCGGGCTGCGCGATCAGCGGTAGCCGTAACCCCGGCGGTCGTCATGACCGCGCCGGTCGTCGTCACGGCGCCACTCCCGGCGGTCATCGCGGTCGTGGCGCTGATACCGGTCTTTGCGGGCGTGCCATTCCTGCCGGTCACGCCGCTCATGCCGGTAGCGGCGGTCGTCCCAACCCGGATACACCACCACCGGGCCTTGCACCACCACGGCAGGCTGCACATGGCGCGACGGGTAGGGCTGGTACGGCCGGTACACCACCACCGGCGGCTGCTGGACCACCACCGTCGGCGCGGTGTGGTAGACCACCGGCGGCGGGCGGTGGTACACCACCACCGGCGGCTGCACATACACCGGCCGCGCATTCGACACGCCCATCGAAACACCGGGCGAATTCACGCCGATGGACCAATACACATCGCGCGCCTGGGCTGTGCTCGCGCCCACCGACAGCGCCCATGCGCCAGCTGCCAGCACGGCTGTGGCCATGAGTTTGAGCGCAGCCGGGCGGCGCGAGACCACGGCAGGAAGAGGCAAGATGGACTTCATGGGTGCTCCTGTTGGGGCACTGCGTTGGAGTGCCGAGCCCACATTACAGCCAAACACGCAGTAAGCTGTGCCACTTCCTTGGTCAAACACGTTGCAAAACGTAACCTGCGCCCAGCAACACATCCCCGCCAGCGCCCCGCGTTCTGGCCGCTGAAAGCACCGCATGCAAACCACCCACCCCGCCGCCCAAGACGTGCTCGACTTCTGGTTCGGAGACGGCCTCGCCCTCGGCTGGCCAAGCGACAACCGCCAGCCCCTGTGGTTCGGCGGTGGCATCGAGCAAGACGCGCTCATCCGCCGCCGCTTTGGCGACGCAGTAGAGCAGGCGCTGCAGGGGGCCCTGAGCGCCTGGGAAGCCTCGATGCCCGACCGGCTGGCGCTGGTCATCCTGCTCGACCAGTTCACCCGCAACATCCACCGGGGCCGCGCCCGCGCCTTTGCGGGCGACCCGCTGACCCAGCGCCTGGTGCAGCAATCCCGCGCGCTGGGGCACGACCTGCAGCTGCCCACCGTGGGCCGCGTGTTTTTCTACATGCCGCTGATGCACGCCGAAGACCGCGCGCTGCAGGCCGACTGCGTGGCCAGCTTCACCGCGCTGCACGCCAGCGCCCCGCCCGAGCTGCGCGAAACCCTGGCGGGCAACCTGCACTTTGCCCAGGAGCACCAGGACATCATCGAGCGCTTTGGCCGATTCCCGCACCGCAACGCCGCCCTGGGCCGCGCCACCACGCCCGAAGAAACCGCCTTCCTGGAAAACGGGCCGCGATACGGCCAATAAGCGCACCCGCGCCGCCCGGCGTTTCACGCATTTGTCATACGGGGCGCCTACAACGCGGGTTCCTTTCACCGCTGAACACGGAACCCCTCATGACACTGCCCCTTGCCTCCTCCACTCGCCACCCGCTGCGCCTGCTCACTGCCGCCCTGGTCAGCGCAGCCCTGCTCGCTGCCTGCGGTGGCACCGGCGAGCCGCTGCCCGAGAAGCCGCTGCCCAAGGCCACGCCCAAAACCCTGACGCTGGAAAAAATCGGCGCTTACCAGAGCGGTCAGTACGGCGTCAGCGCGGCCGAAATTCCCGCCTACGACGCGGGCAGCAAACGGGTCTTTGTGGTCAATGCTCTTGAAGGCGCGCTCGATGTGATCGACCTGCGCGACCCTACCCAGCCCAAGTTCATCGCCCAGATCAAGTCCGACGACGTGCTGCCCGGCTCCTCCGTCAACAGCGTGGCCGTGCAAGACGGCACCGTGGCCGTGGCGATTCAGGCGCCTGTGAAGACCGACCCCGGCCGCGTGGCGCTCTACCGCGCCCGCGACCTGCGCCTGCTCGGCTCGGCCACCGTGGGCGCCCTGCCCGACATGGTCACCTTCACCCCTGACGGAAAAACCGTGCTCACCGCCAACGAGGGCGAGCCCAGCGACGACTACCAGATCGACCCCGAGGGCAGCATCAGCATCATTGACGTGCGCAAGCCCTCGCGCATGACCGTGCGCACCGCCGACTTCCGCGCCTTCAACGGCCAGGAAGCCGCCCTGCGCGCCCAAGGCGTGCGCATCTACGGCCCAGGCGCCAACGCCGCCCAAGATCTGGAGCCCGAGTACATCGCCCTCTCCGCCGACGGACGCACCGCCTGGGTCACCCTGCAGGAGAACAACGCCCTGGCCAAGGTGGACGTCAAAAACGCCAAGGTCACCGACATCCTGCCCCTGGGCTTCAAAGACCACGGCGCCGCCGGGAACGAGCTGGACGTTTCGGACAACGACGGCAAAACCATCAATATCAAGACCTGGCCCGGCGTGTTCGGTATGTACCAGCCCGATGCCATGGCGTCTTACACCGTCAAGGGCAAGACCTACCTGGTCACCGCCAACGAGGGCGACGCCCGCGCCTGGGGCGAAGACAA
>DAIOEI010000412.1:0-2645 GCA_036746335.1 Hydrogenophaga sp.
CCGGTGCGACCCAGGTGCAAGAGCCAGTCGTTGCGCAGCCGATCTTCCCAGTAGGTGCCTGGGTGGCGGGCCAATGCCTGGCGCATCTCGCTCACGCTGGCCTCGCTCAAGCGTGCACGGGCTTCCCAGTAGCTGGCGAGCGGCTCCAGCACATGACCGCGCACCTGAGGCAACAGCGCGGTCAGCGTGCTGGACTGCCCCCGCCGGTGGGCCTCGCGCATGTCGGCCAGGGCGAGGTCGCTGCGCGTCTGTGCCAGCACCGTGCCGGTGAGCAGCATCGCGGCCATAATGGCCCAAAAACCCCGCTGTGTGCTTCCCTGATTCATGCGCTGATTATGGACAACAACCCGAATCCCGACGCCTTGCACGGGGCGAATCCTGAGGCCATCGAGAACAAGGCGGTATGGCGCAAGCGGCTGATCGAAAAACGCCAGAACCTGGCAGACCGCGCCTGGCGCAACGACCTGTTGCAGCGGGTGATGCGGGTCTGGTTGATCCACCGGCCGGATGCGGTGATTGGCGCCTACTGGCCGATCAAAGGCGAGTTTGACCCTCTGCCTGCCCTGTTTCGCTGGCAGGAGGCCGGGCTGGAGGAGGATGCGCAGGGCGCGGCCCGCCATCGGCGCATCGGCCTGCCGGTGGTCAACAAGGTGGACAAGACCCTGACCTTTTACAGCTGGTACCCTGGCTGTCCGATGGAAGAAGATGCCTTTGGAATCCCCAAACCCAAAGACACCGAAATCATCGAGCCCACGCTGATTTTTGTGCCTTGCGTGGGTTACGGACCCGGCGGGTACCGTCTGGGCTACGGCGGCGGCTTTTACGACCGGACCCTGGCGTCCTTGCAGCCCAAGCCGTTCACTGTCGGACTGGGCTACGACTTTGCCTACCTCCCCCATTTGCAGGCCGAGGCCCACGATGTGCCGCTCGATGCCATCTTGTGTGACACCGGGGTGGCCTGGTCGGGTCATTGAGGCAGATCTCAAGGCCTTGCCCAGTGGCGCCCTGATCGAGAAGAGGCGCTTGCTTGACGGGTTCTGGGTGGCTCAGGGGTGCTCGGCGTTGGCATGTACTTCGCTGATGCGCTGCTCGCGCCGCACGATGTAGATGCCGCTGGCGATGATGATGGCCGCACCCAGCCAGGTATGTGCTTCCGGCAGGGCTCTCCAGATGACCCAGTCCAGCCCCAGACCCCAGGCCAGGGCGGTGTATTCGAACGGTGCGACCGCGCTGGCCTGACCGTGGCGGAAGGCTTCGTTGATGGTGAGCTGCCCAAGGAAACCGGTGATGGCCAGCGCCAGCAGCAGGCCTGCATGTTCCATGGAAACCGGCACCCAGCCGGGGGCAGCCAGGATGCCACCGCCCACCGCCATGAACACCATCATCGTGAGAATCAGCGACTCGATGCTGTCGCTGCGGCTGAGCAGCCGACCGGCCACGGCAGCGGTCGCATAGCAGGCGGCAGCCGCGAGCACGGCCAGCCCGCCCACCGTGGCAAAACCGGCCTGCAGATCGTCGGAACTCGGGCGGATGGCCACCAGCACACCCACAAAGCCGACCGCAATCGCCCACCAGTGCGCCGGTGGTACCCGCTCCTTGAGCACCGGCACCGACAGCAGGGTGATCAGCATCGGGGCGATGAAAAACAGCGTGTAAGTTGCAGACAGCGGAAGCTCGCTCACGCCACGGGTGAACAGCGCGAGCATGGCGATGCCCAGTGCACCGCGCAAAAGGTGCAGCGGCCAGCGCAACTGCCGCAGCCGCCCCCAGCCGCGCCGCCACTGGATCCACACCAGCACCAGCGGCAAGGCCGTCAGGCCACGCAGGCAGGCAATCTGCAGCGGCGGGTAGTGTGCCGAGAGGGTCTTGAGGACCGCGTCCATGAGGGCAAAGAACATCACCGCCAGCAGCATGTTGACGATGCTGCGCAGGTTGCCTTGGGCCAGGAGATCGGGTTGGGTCATGGGTCAGTCGGTCTGGTCCAGGGTGTCCGGGTCGGGTCCGTCGCCAATTGCCAGGCGGGTCCGCTCCGCTTCCCAGTGCAGCCAATCGCAAAAAGCCTTGACTTCCGGGCGTACCACATTGCGGGGTGCCAGCACCAGCCAGTAGGCCAGTGGTGATTCCAGGCGCATGTGGGGCAGGGGTTCGATCAGGTCGCCGCTGGCCAGGCTCTCGGCCACCAGTGGCAGGCGCGCCAGTGCCACGCCCTGGCCGGTCAGGGTGGCCTGCACGATTTGGTGGGCATAGTTGAAATACAGCCAGCGTTTGGGCGTCAGGCGGGCGCTGGCTTTGCTGCGCAGGCTGACACCGCTGAGAGGTGCAAAGTGGTCCAGCCAGCGCTGCCAGGTGAGGAATTCAAGGTGGCGCGTCCGGTGCGCGTCCCCCGCTTCGATGAGGGTCATCTGCGCCAGGTCTTCCAGCTGGCCCAGCCGGTGTTCGCGCAGCAGCCAGGGGCTGACCACGGGCGTCAGTTGCTCGCCAAACAGCCGGATGGCGCCAGCGGTGATGTTCTCGGGCGCCGCGTAGCGCAGGGCCAGGTCCACATCGGCGGTGGCCAGGTCCACTGCAGCATCGGTCGCGTCGATGCGGATGTCGATGTCGGGGTGTTCGCGCTGGAAAGCTTCGAGGCGGGGGATCAGCCACAT
>DAIOEI010000413.1:0-2637 GCA_036746335.1 Hydrogenophaga sp.
TTTGCGGCGACGGGTCACGATGCGGGCAGCGGCGTGCACCAAGACACCACCGATGGCGCCGATCACCGCGAGCCAGCCCAGCGAGTCGATCCAGACGTTGCGGTCGCGACCCGGCAGGTAGACGCCGGGCAGGTCGCCCAGGCGGCTGGTCTTGGCGCTGGTATGGCAGGAGGCGCAGGCCACCGCGTCTTTGGCGGGCGCGACCATGTGGGTGATGGGCCAGAGCATCTCGGTCTTCACGAAGTCGTGCTGGCCGCTGTAGGGCTGGCCGGTGGCGGTTGCGCCCGCCTGCAGGGCCTTGGGCCAGTCGAAGTTGAACCAGAAGGCGGTGTCGTCAGGTGTGGCGGTGTGTGGCACCAGCAGTTGCAGGTGCACCTTGTCATACGGCTGTTTGCCCTCAAAGCGCTTGACCGGCCAGATGCGCGCCTGGGGGTCGTCGGGGCTGCCCATGAAGCTGTTGACCTTGAGCACCTGGGTCGGGTCGATCTTCATGTCCTGTGTGGTGAAGTTCACCTGGCCGTTGAACCAGACGTAATCGGGCACCACGTTCTCGCCCAGGGTGAAATCGCCCTTCTTGCTGTCGTAGATGACGTGGCCTTGCCCGTCCTTTTTCTGGAACGGCTTGCCTTCGGCGGTGAGCCGACCGGCGGTGGACCAGTCCCACGACATCTTGGTGGCCACGCCGCCGCGCGCGAACTCGGGGATGTGGCAGCTCTGGCAAGCCAGCTTGTTGGTGTGGTTGTTGAGCAGTTCGACGCTGAGCAGCCCCTGCTTGTGGGGCTTGTCGCCGTGGCAGCTCTGGCAGGTGGCGGCGTTGCGCCCGGCGTGCACCGTGTCGCCGCGCAGCATCGGGCCGTGCGGGTCGGAGGCGGTCATGCTGATGCGGCTGCCCGCGATCTGGTGGCCGTCGGCCTGGTGGCAGGTGGCACAGGCAAAGCCAGCCCCGCCCTGTGCCTTGCTGGCCATGTGCACATCCAGCGCCGGGTTGGCGGTGTTCAGCGAGGAGTCGAGGTCGCCGTGTTTCACACCGTCACCGCCGCCGCCCGCGTAGTGGCAGCTGCCGCAGGTGGCCACGCTGGTCTTGCCGATGTGTTGGGCCACCATGGCCAGGTCCACCGGGTCGATGTACTTGCCCGAGCCCGGCTGCAGCTCGGTGCGTTCCGTGGGCACCTCGCCGGCCATGCCGGGGGGTTTCTTGTAGCCGCCGGTGTTGTGGCAGACCAGGCAGTCCACCTTGGTCTCGTCCAGAAAGTCGAACTTGTCGTCCTTCCAGCCGTAGCCCACGTGGCAGCTCTGGCAAAAGGCCTCGTTGGACCGGTCGCCGATGCAGAAGCTGTTGAGCATGGTCTTCTTGCCCAGCTTCTGCCCCGTGTCGGGGTTGGTGTATTCCCAGGTCCAGTGGCGCGTACCCATGACCTGCTTGCCGGCCTCGGTGTGGCAGCTCAGACAGGCCTTGGTGACTTCGGAGCCGCTGGCAAACGGCCCCTTGAGTTCCTTGAACTTGCTGTGGTCGGCGGTGGACTTGCTTTTGGTGGGCGCGGCGGCCAGGGCTGCGGCCACGCCGTTGTCGGCTGGCGTTGCCGGATTGCCCAGCGCCGCGCCGGCGGCCAGCAGACCGCTGCACAACACCGCCATCCATGGCAAGGCGAGCCGCCTCCACCTGGGTTCGCTTTCTGACTTCTTGGGGCTGGTCATGCCTTGTCTCCTGCGTTGGGTATGGATGAATACGAACACCCTTCCTTCCAAGAACCGTGCCACACCTCAACATGAAAAAACATGTTTGAAATTAAAGGCTTTTTGCGATTCATCGAAACATTCGGCTCAACAGGACAGCCAGTTCTGCCAGAACTGACAGACAATGGCAGGCAGCATCACCCCCCGCTGACCACCGGAACTTGCGTGAAACCCCTGCCCGAACTCACGGCCTTCCTTGAAGGTCTGCCCGAACCCCACATCCTGTTTGACGCGCAATACCGCATCCTGGCGGCCAACGCGGCTTACCGGCGCGAGCACAGCCCCGAACGCAGCGTGGTGGGGCGCACCTGCTACGAGGTCTCGCACCATTTCGCCGTGCCCTGTGACCAGGCGGGCGAGTCCTGTCCGCTGGCGCAGTCGCGCCAGTCCGGCCAGCGCGAACGGGTGCTGCACCTGCACCACACGCCCACCGGCGAGGAATACGTGAACATCGAGCTCACGCCCTTGCCAGGCCCGGACGGGCAGCCCGGTTTTTATGTCGAAAAGATGGAGCCTTTGCGGGTGGCCCAGGGGCGATCCGATGCCCAGGGCATGATCGGTCGCTCCGACGCCTTCCAGCGCATGCTGGCGCTGGTGGCCCGAGTGGCACCATCAAGGGCCAGCGTTTTGCTGCTGGGCGAATCGGGCACCGGCAAGGAACTGGTGGCGCGCGCCGTGCACGAGGCAAGCCCGCGCGCGGCCAAGCCCTTCGTCGTGGTGGACTGCGCCAGCCTGCCCGAGACCCTGTTCGAAAGCGAGCTCTTCGGCCACGAAAAGGGCGCCTTCACCGGAGCGGTAAGCCAGCGAGTCGGGCGCTTCGAGCAATGCAACGGGGGCACCCTCTTCCTCGACGAGATCGGCGACATGCCCCTGGAGGTGCAGAGCAAGCTCCTGCGCGTCCTC
>DAIOEI010000414.1:0-2631 GCA_036746335.1 Hydrogenophaga sp.
CTGCCGGTGGGCACGGCCATCGACTACGAGGGCGTGGGCACCATGTCCAAGTCCAAAAACAACGGCGTCGACCCGCAAGACCTGATCGAGAAGTACGGCGCCGACACCGCGCGCCTGTACACCATGTTCACCGCCCCGCCCGAGGCCACGCTGGAGTGGAACGACGCGGCGGTCGAGGGCAGCTACCGTTTCCTGAAGCGGGTCTGGGGTTATGGCAGCAAAAACGCCGATGCGCTGCGCGACGCCACCGCCCGCAACCTGAGCCAGGCCGCTCTGCGCGCCGAGGCCAAGAAGCTGCGCCGCGAGCTGCACCTGGTGCTCAAGCAGGTCAGCTACGACTACGAGCGTATGCAATACAACACCGTGGTCTCCGGCTGCATGAAGCTGCTGAACGCGCTGGACGACTTTGCCTTCGACGGCAGCGACGGCGACGCCGCATTGCGCTGTGAAGGCATGTCGCTGCTGGTACGCATGCTTTACCCGGCCTGCCCGCACATCGCTCACGCTTTGTGGGCCGATCTGGGCTTTGCCAGGGCGGTGGGCGACTTGCTGGACGCGCCCTGGCCTGAAGTGGACGAGTCGGCCCTGGTGCAAGACGAGATCGAACTCGTGTTGCAGATCAACGGCAAATTGCGTGGTAGCGTCACGGTGTCTGCCAGTGCCGACAAAGCCGCCATCGAGGCGGCGGCGCTGGGCAGTGATGCCTTCCTCAAGCAGGCCAATGGTGCGCCCCCCAAAAAGGTAGTGGTAGTGCCAGGTCGCCTGGTCAATGTGGTGATTTGAAAACTAGGAGCTGGTCATGCACCGTTCGGAATTTGCTCGCAGCGCACAGTCGCTGATCTCCCGGCGAGGGCTTTTGGTGGCAACCGGTTTGTCGGTACCCCTGCTGGGATTGAGCGCCTGCGGCTTCAAGTTGCGGGGCACATTCAACCTGCCTTTTCAGTCGGCGCGCGTGGTCGGCAAAGTGAGCACGCCGGTGGCCGCCGCTTTGGTGGCCGCCTTACAGCGCTCGGGTGTGCGCCTGGTGAGCAGCCCGGCAGAGGTCGCGCCGGGTGAACAACATGTGGTTGTGGTGGTGCTCAACGACCAGCGCGAGCGCGCGGTGACGGGGCAGACCGCGGCCGGGCAGGTGCGCGAGTTGCAGTTGCGTTCGCGATTCAGCTTCCGTGTGGAGGCGGCCAGCGGGCGCATCCTGCAGGAGCAGGCGGAGGTGCTCGTGCAGCGGGACATCAGCTACAACGAGTCCGACGCGCTCGCCAAACAGTCCGAAGAGGCGCTGCTGTTCAACGATCTGAACAACGATGCGGTGCAGCAGGTGATGCGCCGCCTGGGCGCTGTTCAGCTGCCCTGACCGGGCACTGGCGCCAAGGCCATGCAAGTTCCAGTGGCCCAGTTGGCTGCGCAGTTGCAGCGCGGGCTCCAGTCCCTTTATACGATTTACGGCGACGAGCCCTTGCTGGTGCAGGAGGCGGCTGACGCCATCCGCACCGCTGCCCGCGAGCAGGGGTGCAGCGAGCGCACGGTCCACACCGTGGCTGGTGCCCATTTTGACTGGGGTGCCGTGCTGGCCAGTGGTGGCTCGCTCAGCCTGTTTGCCGACAAGCAGCTGATCGAGGTCCGCATTCCCTCGGGCAAACCGGGCAAAGATGGCTCGCTGGCCTTGCAGCAACTGGCAGAGTCGGCCCGGAACAACACCGACACCATCACTTTGGTGGTGCTGCCCCGGCTCGACGCGATGAGCCTCAAGGGCGCCTGGTTCCTGGCGCTGGACGGTGCTGGTGTGAGCGTCAAGGTGGACCCGGTGGAGCGGCCCGCGTTGCCCGCCTGGATTGCGCAGCGACTGCAGGCCCAGGGGCAGCGGGTGCGTACGGGCGAAGAAGGTCAGCGCACCCTGCAGTTTTTTGCCGACCGCGTCGAGGGTAATCTGTTGGCAGCGCACCAGGAAATCCAGAAACTCGCGTTGCTGCATCCTTCGGGTGAGTTGAGTTTCGAGCAAGTGGAAAGCGCGGTGTTCAATGTGGCGCGCTACACGCCTTTCAAGCTGGCCGAGGCGGTTTTGGCCGGGCAGTTGCCGAGGGTGCAACGCATGCTCGACGGGCTGCAGGCCGAGGGCGAGACGCCGGTGCTGGTGCACTGGGCGCTTGCCGAAGATATCCGCCTGCTACACCGTGTGCGCGCCGCCATGGATGCCGGTCGGCCTTTGCCCATGGCGCTGCGTGAAAACCGCGTATGGGGCGCGAAAGAAAAACTCGTAGAGCGGGTGTTACCGGGGCTCAAACAGCCGCTCCTGGCCCGCTGGCTGCAGGATGCCCACACGGTCGATGGCATCGTCAAGGGCCTCAAGCGCCCGGATTGGCCTGCCGACCCGTGGGGCGCGTTGGCGCAGCTTGCCATGACCGTGGCCGGAGAGCTGGCGCTTCTGCGCCGCTGAAACAATCGCCGCTGCCTGAGTGCGAAAATCACACCCATGAACGCGACCTCCACCTCCGAACTCATGAACACCCTGGGCAGCCAGGCCAAGGCCGCCTCGGCGCTGATGGCCAAAGCCGGTGCTGCCACCAAGCTCAAGGCTTTGCGCGAACTGGCTGCTTTGTTGCGCGCCAATGTGGACGCGCTGCAGGTGGAGAACGC
>DAIOEI010000415.1:0-2627 GCA_036746335.1 Hydrogenophaga sp.
CCGGCAGGCGCTGCTGCAGGCGCCGCGCCAGCGCCCCTGTCAGCACCTCACCGCCGAGCATCAGGCGTTTGAGTCCCCGGTAGCGCCGCTCCTCGGGCAGCGCCATCAGCGCCTCGCTCACCGTATCAAAGAACGAGGGCACCGAGTTGATGTGGGTGACCGAGTGGCGCGAGAGCAAGTCCCAGAAAGCCTCGGCCTCCAGCGTCTTCAAGGGAGGCGCGATCACGATGGCCGCGCCGCGCAAGAGCGGCAGCAGCAGCTGGCCGATGGAGACATCAAAGCCCACCGAGATGGCGGCGAGCACGCGGTCACCGGGGCCGATGGGATCGTGGTGGGTCTGGCGCGCGTGGCTGAGATTGACGGCGGCGCGGTGCGGCACGCCGACGGCCTTGGGCTCGCCGGTGGAGCCGGAGGTGTAGATGACATAAGCCAGGGCCTCGGCAGACACATTCCCCTCGGGCAAGGCCCAGTCGGGAGAGGGAACGGCATCGGGCGAGAGGCGGGGCAGCGCCAGATCGGAGAACGAAGCCGTGACGCCCGAGTCGGTGTCGATGATCAACTGGGCCTTGGCGTCGCCGAGCAAATAGCGCAGGCGTTGCTCGGGGTAGGCGATGTCCAGCGGCAGGTAGACCGCGCCGGCCTTCAAGATGGCAACGAGAGAAACCACGGTGTCCAGCGAACGCGGCAGGGCCACGGCCACCACCGGTTCGGGGTCGGTGGAACCTGAGAGCGCGGCGGCGATGCAGCGCGAGAGGGCGTCGCTGCGGGCGTCCAGCTCGGCGTAGCTGATGGACTGGTCACCGTCGATGACCGCCACGGCCTCGGGCGTTGACCGGGCCTGCTGGCGCACCAGGGCGTGCAGGGTCTCAGCCGGGTACGGCGTCGGCGTCGGGTTCAGGGACAGCAGCCGGGTTTGCTCTTGACCGTCCAGCAACTCCAGACGCTGACACGGCGTCTGCGGCGCCTGGCCCAGCGCGTCACACAGTTGCTGCAAGGCGCCGAGCACCAGCGCGGCCACGCGCTGCGGGTCGGCCGGGGACTGGCTCTGCACCGTCAGGCGCAGGCCGTGTCCGTCGTCGTCCACCGCCAGCGCCAGCGGGTAACCGGTGCGCTCCTCGGCCCACAGCAGCTCCATGCCCAGATCGACCGGAGGCAGTGCGCTCGGGGCCTTGGCGTTGTCGTGGCGGTAATTGAACAGCGCGGTGAACAGCGGCGCGGGCGCGGCCACGCCCGAGCAGCGCTGGGCCAGCGCCAGCGGCGCGTGCTCGTGGTGCATCAGGCCCACCAGGCGCTGGTGCGTCTGCGCCAGCGCCTCGGCCAGCGGCTGCTCGCCCAGCGTCACCCGCAGCGGCAGCGTATTGATCAGCATGCCCAGGGCGCGGTCGGCGCCGGGCCCGGCGTTCATTCGGCCGAACAGCACGGTGCCAAAGACCACGTCTTCACGCCCGCTGGTGCGCGAGAGCACGAGGCCCCAGGCCAGGTGCATCAGGCTGGCCACGCTGACACCGGCGACCCGCGCGCGCTCGCGCAGCGCCAGCGAGAGCGCATCGGGCAGGTTCTGGCGCGCTTCCGAGATGCCCTTGGCCGTGCCCTGCACCTCCACCAGACCGTAGGGCGTGGTGGGCGCGTCCACGTCGGCCAGCATCTCGCGGAAGAAGGCCTCGTGGGATTCGGCGCTCACGCGCTCGCGCGCCTGCCAGACCAGGTTGCGGAACGGCACCGACGGCGGCAGGGCAGCGCCCAGCCCGGCGGCGATGGCGTGCACCTCCTGCACCACGATGTCCATCGAGGTGTGGTCCAGCACCAGGTGGTGCAGCACCAGCGCCAGCAGGCAGCGGTTGCCCGGCGCGTCCTCGATGGCGACGGCGCGCAGCAGCGGGGCCTGCCTGAGGTCGATGCGGTGCACACGCGGGTCCACCGCGGCCTGCAGCGCGGCCAGCGCGTCTGTTTGTTCTTCTGCGTTCAGCCACCGCAGCGGCAAACTGGCTTCGCGCCAGACCACCTGCAGCGGCTCGGCCAGGCCCTCCCAGGCCACGGCGGTGCGCAGGATGTCGTGGCGCGCCACCACCTGCTCCAGCGCCTGCAGGAAGGTCAGCAGGTCGGCCTGGCGTTTGAAACTCGCCACCATCGGCGTGAGGTACACATCGCCCTGCGTCTGCATCAGGTGGTGGAACAACATGCCCTGCTGCAGCGGCGCGAGCGGGTAGATGTCCTGCACCTGGGCGGCGCCACCGGGCACGCGTTCGACGATGGCGTCGATCTGCTCCTGCGTCAGATCCACCATCGGCAGCATGGCCGGGGTGATGTGGGTGGCCCCGGCGGGAATGCCCACCGGCGGCACGGCCAGCACCGACGAGGAAGACCCGGCGGCAGCGGCCATATCGCTGAGCGTGGGGTGTTCAAACACCGCGCTGACCTCGATGTGCAGCCCGGCGCGGCGCATGCGGTCGACCAGGGTGATCGCAATCAGCGAGTGACCGCCCAGGTCGAAGAAATGGTCGTGACGGCCCACACGCGGCTGGCGCAGCAGCTCGCTCCACAGCGCGGCCAGCGTGGCTTCGGCTTCGCCCTCAGGCGCGACGTACTCGCGCACGACAGAAGCCAGATCGGGCGCGGGCAGGGCCTTG
>DAIOEI010000416.1:0-2612 GCA_036746335.1 Hydrogenophaga sp.
TGGTCGCGGCGGCGCCGTTTGTGGGCGCGCAGGCGCTGGTGGCGCGCGGCAGCGAAATGAAGGGTGTGGTGGTGCGGGGCATCGACCCGGCGCTGGAGCCGGGCGTGACCGATGTGGCGGCCGAGTTGGCGCAAACGGTGCTGCCGCGCCTGAGCCCGGGCGGCTTCGGCGTGATCCTCGGCGGCGACCTGGCGCGCAGCCTGGGGGTGGGCATGGGCGATTCGGTCACGCTGATCGCGCCCAGCGGTCAGGTGACACCGGCCGGGGTGGTGCCCCGGGTGCGCCGCATGACGGTGGTGGGCACGTTCAACTCGGGTCATCCCGAGTTCGACAGCGGGCTGGCGCTGCTGCACGTGCAAGACGCGGCGCGGCTGTTTCGCGTCGAGGGGCCGACGGGCCTGCGGGTGAAGCTGCGCAACCTGCAGGCGGCGCGCGAAGTGGCCACCGAGTTGTCGGCCGACCTGCAAGCGGCTTTTGGCCCAGGCCTGGAGGTGAGCGACTGGACACGCCAGAACCGCACCTGGTTTGCCGCCGTGCAACTGGAAAAACGCATGATGTTCATCATCCTGACGCTGATCGTGGCGGTGGCGGCGTTCAATCTGGTGGCCACGCTGGTGATGACGGTGACCGACAAACGCGCTGACATCGCCATCCTGCGCACCCTGGGCGCGAGCCCGCGCAGCATCATGGGCGTGTTCATGGTGCAGGGCGCGCTGGTGGGCGTGATCGGCACCGGCCTGGGTCTGCTGCTGGGCCTGGGGCTGGCGTTCCACATCGACACCCTGGTGCCCGCGCTGGAGCGGGCGCTGGGTTCGAGTTTCATGCCCCAAGACATCTACCTCATCAGCCGCATGCCCAGCGATCCGCAGCGCGGCGATATCGTGCCGGTGGCGGTGATCGCGCTGGTGCTGGCCTTTGTGGCCACGATCTACCCGAGCTGGCGCGCCAGCCGCGTCAACCCGGCGGAGGCCCTGCGGTATGAATGACGCTCGCCACACCCGCCCCGTGGTCACCCGCAGGAGCGGCGCATGAACGGACCGTTTGAATGGGTGGTCGGCCTGCGCTACACGCGCCGGGGGCGCACCGGCCGGCGCAACGGCTTTTTGTCGTTCATCTCCGGCGTGTCCATGCTGGGCATCGCGCTCGGTGTGGCGGCGCTGATCATCGTGTTGTCGGTGGTCAACGGTTTCCAGAAAGAGGTGCGCGAGCGCATGCTGGCGGTGATTGGCCACGTGGAGATCTACGAGCCCTCGGGCCAGGGCATCCCGGCGGCCGAGTGGGTGCAGCAGCGGGCGCTGGCCTATCCGGGCGTGGAGGCCGCGGCGCCCTTCACCTGGGCACAGGGCCTGCTGGCGCGCGGCGAAGACATGAAGGCGGCGCAGTTGCGCGGCATCGACCCGGCGCTGGAGCCCGGCGTGACCCGCCTGGCCGAGCCCGAGGTGCTGGCGCGGTTGCAGCCGGGCGCGCGGCAGATGCTGCTGGGCGTGGCGCTGGCCAAGAGCCTGGGCGTGGTGGCGGGCGACACGGTGAGCTGGATCGAGGCGCGGGGTCAGGCGGGCGCGGGCGGCGAGTCGCTGCCGCGCGTGGTGCCGTTCACCGTGGCGGGCATCCTGGACACCGGCCACTTTGAATACGACGCCACGCTTGCCGTGGTCCACCTGGCCGATGCCAACACGCTGATGGACCTGGGCGGCCCCAACGGGCTGCGCCTGCGCATCACCGAGCCCGACGACGCCCGCGTGTTGACGATGGGCCTGGCGCCCGCGCTGGACCCGGGCCTGCTGCTGCGCGACTGGACGCGGCACAACGCCGTCTGGTTCTCGGCGCTGGTGCACCAGAAGCGCATGCTGTTCCTGATCCTGGTGCTGATCGTGGCGGTGGCGGCGTTCAACCTGGTCTCCACCTTGGTGATGACCGTGACCGACAAACGCGCCGACATCGCCATCCTGCGCACCCTGGGCGCCAGCCCGCGCAGCATCATGGCGATCTTCATGGTGCAGGGCGCGATGGTGGGCCTGATCGGCACCGGCCTGGGCGTTGCGCTGGGCCTGGGGGTGGCGCTGAATTTGGACGTGCTGATCCCGGCGCTGGAGCGCCTGCTGGGCACCACCTTCCTCTCCCAAGAGATTTACCTGATCGACCACATGCCCAGCGACCCGCAGAGCGGCGATGTCTGGCCCGTGGCCCTGGTCTCGCTGGCCCTGTCTTTTCTGGCCACCCTTTACCCGAGCTGGCGCGCCAGCCGCGTGAACCCGGCCGAGGCCCTGAAATACGAATGAGCGCTTCCATGAACACCCCTCCCGTGCTGCAGGCCATCGGCCTGAGCAAACGTTTCACCGAAGGGCGCCTGGACGTGACCGTGCTGCAAGGTGTGGACCTGACGGTGCACGCGGGCGAGACGGTGGCCATCGTCGGCGCTTCCGGTTCCGGCAAAAGCACGCTGCTGCACCTGCTGGGCGGGCTGGACGCGCCCACGGCGGGTCAGGGCACGCTCATGGGTCAGCCGCTGGCGGGCCTGAACGCCGCGCAGCAGGGCACGCTGCGCAACCAGCACCTCGGTTTTGTGTACCAGTTTCACCACCTGCTGCCCGAGTTCAGCGCGCGCGACAACG
>DAIOEI010000417.1:0-2609 GCA_036746335.1 Hydrogenophaga sp.
ACCATCAGCGGCATCATCGATCCGCGCAAAGGCAGCATCGAGTTCAAGGGCGAAAACATCACTGCCCAGGATCCTGCCCATATCGTGCAGCAGGGTCTGATGCACGTACCGGAAGGGCGCGAGGTATTTCCGCTGCTCTCGGTGCGCGACAACTTGCTCATGGGCGCCTACACCCGCAAGGACCGCGACGGCGTGGCGCGTGACATGGAGGTGGTTTTCAACTACTTCCCTATCCTGCAGGAAAGAGCGTCTCAAGACGCTGGTCTCCTCTCGGGCGGCCAGCAGCAGATGCTGGCCATCAGCCGCGCCCTGATGGCCAACCCGGATCTGATCCTGCTGGACGAACCCAGCCTGGGCCTGAGTCCGAAGCTGACCAAGGAGATCTTCGAGATCGTGGTGCGCATCAACCGTGAGCGAGGAACCACCATCCTGCTGGTGGAACAGAACGCCAACATGGCGCTCAATGCCTCGGACTATGGGTACGTGCTGGAGAACGGTCGCATCGTGATGGAAGACACCTGCGCCCGCCTCCGCGAAAAGGATGACATCAAGGAGTTCTACCTGGGCATGAAAGAAGAAGGCGTACGCGCCGACCGCCGCTGGAAGAAGAAAAAGAACTGGAGATGATGAGATGAGTTACTTGTGGGATCTCTCCAGCATCCGGCCTCAGACCGAAGTGGTCTTGCCGGGCAAAACCATTCCTGCGCTGTTTTGGAATGCGGTGGAGCAGCGCGGACCCCATACCTGGCTGCGCCAGAAAGAACTGGGCATTTGGCGCAGCTGGACATGGACTCAGGTTGGCCAGGCGGTCAGTGAGATCGGTAATGGACTGCTGGCCATCGGCTTCGACGCACGAGAGACCGCCTCCATCCTCTCCAATACCAACATCGAGTGGGTATTGTGCGATCTGGCAGTGCTCAGCGCCAACGGCGTCTCCAACGGCATCTATCCGACCGATGCGGCCGAGCAAGTGCAATACCTTTGCGAGGACTCGCGCACCAGCGTGCTCTTTGTCGAAGACGATGAACAGCTGGACAAGGCACTGGAAGTGCGCGAGCACCTGCCGCTGTTGCGCAAGATTGTGGTGTTTGACATGGACGGCCTGCGCGACTTCAAGGACGAGCAGGTCATCAGCCTGGATGCGCTTCGTGCTTTGGGGCGAGAACACGCCAAGGCCCATGCCAATGCGCTGCGCGATCGCGCAGCTGCTGTTCTGCCCGATGACCTCGCCATCCTGGTCTACACCTCCGGCACCACCGGCAAACCCAAGGGCGCCATGCACGCCCACAAGGCACTGGTCTATACCGTTCACGGCTACAACACCTTGATCGCCCG
Organism: Hydrogenophaga sp.; assembly: GCA_036746335.1. GTDB lineage: Bacteria > Pseudomonadota > Gammaproteobacteria > Burkholderiales > Burkholderiaceae_C > Hydrogenophaga. The sequence continues at coordinate 1,336 of DAIOEI010000417.1, forward strand.
CGACGAGCAGGATGAGTGCATGTGCTTTTTGCCGCTCTGCCACATCGCCGAGCGCATGGGTGGAGAGTATTTTTCCCTCTATACCGGCGCCAAACTCAACTTTGTCGAAAACCCGGAAACCGTGCCGGAAAACGTGCGCGAAATCGCACCCACGGTCTTCACGGCGGTGCCCCGCGTTTGGGAGAAGTTCTACTCCGGTGTGATGATCGCGCTCAAGGAGGCCTCCCGCCTGCAACAGCTGACTTATGGCTGGGCCATTGGTGTAGGGCAGCAAGTGGCAGATCTGGTGATGGCGGGCCAGGAAGTGCCCGGCGGACTGCGCCTGCAGTTCCGACTGGCGCGCCTGCTGGCGCTGGACAACGTGCGAAAGCTCATTGGCATCCACCGCTCGCGCTTCCTGGTGACCGGCGCAGCGCCCATCTCGCCGGAGCTGGTGCGCTGGTATCTGGCGCTGGGTGTGCCCATGCTGGAAGTTTGGGGTATGACCGAAACCTGCGGCGCCTCAACCGGCATCCCCGCCGAGCGCATCAAGCCCGGCAGCATCGGGCCAGCCGCCAGTTACAACGAAGTCCGGCTCGACCCGCAAACCAGCGAAATTCTGGTGCGCGGACCCAATGTGTTCATGGGCTATTTGAACCTGCCGGAAAAAACAGCCGAAACCATTGACGCTGATGGCTGGCTGCACACCGGTGATGTGGGCGTGGTCGATGAGGAAGGGTTTTTCCGCATCACCGACCGCATGAAGGACATCATCATCACGGCAGGTGGCAAGAACATTACCCCCAGCGAGATCGAGAATGAATTGAAGTTCTCGCCCTATGTGACCGACGCGGTCGTGATCGGCGACCAACGGCCCTACCTCACCGTGATCATCATGATCGATCAAGAAAACGTGGAGAAGTATGCGCAAGACAACGACGTGCCCTTCTCCAACTACGCCAGCCTCACACGATCGGTTGAAGTGCAGCAGCTCATCCAGGACCTGATCGACGCCGTCAACAAGAAGTTTGCGCGGGTCGAGCAAATCAAGAAGTTCTGGTTGCTCGATACCCAGCTCACAGCCGAAGATGAAGAGCTCACGCCGACCATGAAACTCAAGCGCAAATTGGTTCAGCAAAAGTACGCAGAGCAGATTCAAGCCATGTACCGCTGAACCCGAGCAAATCCCGATTTCCACCCAACCCAGGAGACATACGCATGAAAAACAAACTGTCGTTGATCGCAGCGAGTCTGGTGTTCGCCAGCAGCGCCGCGCTGGCCCAGAGCCAGGGCGT
>DAIOEI010000418.1:0-2604 GCA_036746335.1 Hydrogenophaga sp.
TCGCGGCGACCAGCTGTCAACCGCCGCGCAAGGCCCGCAGCAGTTTCATTCCCCCGCGTCCGCTCGCCTCGTGGCCGAGTCGGGCTTGCTCGATACGGATGGCCGCGCGGCTGCGTTCGCCGAGCATGCCGTCCACCGCGCCAATGTCGTGGCCGCGCAGGATCAGCAGACCTTGTAATTCGCGGCGTTCGGCGCGGGAGAGGCCGGGGTCGTCGGTCGGCCAAGGTGTGACGAAGGGGCCGCCGCCGCGCAGTCGGTCGGCCAGGTGGGCGATGGCCAGGCCGTAGCTTTCGGCGGCGTTGTAGCTGAAGACCGCATCGAAGTTGCGGAACACGAGAAAGGCCGGGCCTTGTGGACCAGCCAGGGTCATCAGGCCCGCCTGTCCGAGGCCTGCGGGCAGGGGTGAGCCGTCCACCCGGCGCAGGCCGCGCGCGGTCCACTCGCTCATGGGGCGCTTGCTGCGGCGGCCTTCGCCGTTGGTGTTCAGCCCCGCAGGCAGCCGGACTTCAAAGCCCCAGGGCTGTCCGTTCTGCCAACCTGCTTTGGCCAGGAAGTTGGCGGTGGAGGCCAGGGCGTCGCTGGTGTTGTCCATCAGGTCGCGTTTGCCGTCGCCGTCGAAGTCCACCGCCAGGCGCTCGAAGGTGGTGGGCATGAACTGGGTGTGGCCAAAGGCACCGGCCCAGGAGCCGACCAGGCGCTCGGGCGCGATGTGGCCGGCCTGCAGGATGCGCAGCGTGGCGTAAAACTCGTTGCGAAAAAAGGCTTGCCGGCGGCCGTTGCAGGCCAGCGTGCCCAGTGCTTGCGTCAGCGGGTGGCGGCCAAAAGTCTGGCCAAAGTTGCTTTCGACGCCCCAGACGGCCACCACGGTGGCCGGGTCCACGCCGTAGCGCTGCTCCACTCGGCGCAGCACCTCGGCGTGTTCGGCCAGCATGGCGCGACCGTCGCTCACGCGCTCCTCGTCCACCAGGCCACTGAGGTAGTCCCAGATCGGCATGCGGAACTCGGGCTGGTAGTTCAGTTTTTCCACCACGCTCATGTCGGGAGCAAGGCCCTGGGTGTGTTGGGTGTAGGTGGCGTCAGACACGCCCGCTGCACGGGCTGGAGCGCGCAGGTCTTCAAGGCAGCGGGCAAAGTTGGGGTCGGTGCTCTGGGCGAACACCGGCAGACAGGCGGCAAGCCCGGCGGAGCAGATCAGGGTTTTGAGCAAGGTCATGAATTCGGGTGGGCGGTGTGCGTTCGGGGGCGCTGGATGTCCCGGGCGGTCTGTGTTCAGAGTTCAAACCGGCTCAGGTGTTCCGGCACCAGGGCGGGTAAGTGCAATTCGGCTTCAATGCGGTGGCGCAGGGTGTCGGCGGCGTTCATCTCTCCGTGGGTGACGAACACGCGGCGCGGCGCGGCCGGCATGGCGCTCAACCAGGCCAGCAACTGGTTCGCGTCGGCATGGGCGGAGGCCGAGGCCAGTTGCACGACTTCGGCGCGAATGGGCACGTCCTTCCCATGGATGCGCACCGTGGGGCTGCCGCCCAGCAGGGTGGCGCCGCGCGTGCCAGCGGACTGGTGGCCGGTGAGCAGCACCATGTTGCGGTGGTTGCCCAGGTGCTGTGCCAGGTGGTGCAGCACGCGCCCGCCAGTGGCCATGCCGCTGGCCGAGAGGATCACCTTGGGGCCGTGCTGGTGCGCGATGGCCTTGGATTCATCGGGTGTGCGGGTCATGGTGGCGGTGCGCTCCATGGCGTGGCACTGCGCGGCGTTGAGCCGGTGCTCACCGAGGTGGCGGGCCATCAGGCCGGTGGTGTGGATGGCCATGGGGCTGTCCAGGAACACCGGCAGGGCGCGGGGCAACTGACTACTGTCTTTGAGCTGGGCGATGGCGTGCAGCAGGGCCTGGGCGCGGCCGACCGCAAACACCGGCACCACGGCGGTGCCGCCGCGCGCGGCCACGCGCTGCAGCGCGGGCGCCAGCTCGGCCAGCACGTCTTCCTGCGGGTGGGTGCGGTCGCCGTAGGTGGACTCGATCAGCACCACATCGGCCGCCGGGGGCGGCTCGGGCGGCAGCATCAGGCTGTCGTCGGGGCGGCCAAGGTCGCCCGAGAACAGGATGCGCTGACCGCCCACTTCCAGCAGCACGCTGGCGGCGCCCAGGATGTGGCCGGCGCCGGAGAAGCGCGCTGTCCAGCCCGGCAGCGGGCTGAACGCCTCGCCCATGGGCACGGTGCGCAGGTGCTTGAGGCTGCGCAGGGCGTCGTCTTCGGTGTAGAGCGGCAGGGCGGGGGCGTGTTTGGAGAAGCCCTTGCGGTTGGCAAAAAAAGCGTCTTCCTCCTGGATGTGGCCGCTGTCGGGCAGGAGAATCTGCGCGAGATCACGGGTGGCGGGGGTGGCCCAGACCTTGCCCGCAAATCCGTCTTTGACCAGCAGCGGCAGGTAGCCGCTGTGGTCCAGGTGGGCATGGGTGAGCAGCACCGCGCCGATGTCGTGTGGCGCCACGGGCAGGGTTTCGCGGTTGCGCAGGCGCAGTTGCTTGAAACCCTGGAACAGACCGCAGTCCACCAGCAGGCGCTGGCCCGCGTGTTCAACGAGGTATTTGGAGCCGGTGACGGTGCCGGC
>DAIOEI010000419.1:0-2600 GCA_036746335.1 Hydrogenophaga sp.
GAGTCGGTCACGCGTTACATCCACCAGCTCATCAGCTACCCGGAAGCGCTGCAGGTGGTGGAGTTCTCCCAGAAGCGGGCCTGCCTGATCGTCACGCGCGCGGGCGCCGGTGGGCCGTTGGTTGGTCGAACCATCGGTGAGTTCCGCGACGTGCTGCCGCATGCCGAGATGCGGGTGGTGGCGCTGTACCGGCTGGACACCGAGATGGAAACCAACTCGTCGACCCGCATCCTGCCGGGCGACGAGGTGTTCGTGCTGGCCGACACGCGCAAAGTGCGTCTGGTGCTGGCGGGCATCCACAACGTGGACAAGCCGGTGCAGCGGGTGATGATTGCTGGCGGTGGCAAGGTCGGCCTGCGGCTGGCGCGCTCGCTGATCGGGCAATGTGAAGTCAAACTCATCGAGCGCGACAAGAAGCGCTGCGAGTACCTGGCCAGCCAGCTGCCGTCCAACATGCTGGTGCTGCACGGCGACGGTGCTGACGAGGATCTCCTGCTGGAAGAAAACGTGGGCGAGATGGACCTGTTCATTGCCCTGACCAGCGATGATGAAGACAACATCATGTCGGCCATGCTGGCCAAACGCCTGGGCGCGCGCCGGGTCATGTCGCTGATCAACCGCCGGGCCTATGCCGACATGATGCAGGGCAGCACGATTGACATCGCCATCTCGCCTTCTCAGACGGTCATCGGGGAGTTGCTGGCGCATCTGCGCCGGGGCGATGTGGCGGCGGTGCACAGCCTGCGCCGGGGCGCGGCCGAGGCTCTGGAGGGCATTGCGCGCGGCGATGCCAAAACATCCCGGCTGGTGGGGCGCCGCATTGAAGAAATCAAGCTGCCCAAGGGGGCCATCATTGGCGCCATCGTGCGCGGCGAGGGCGCACGGGCCGAAGTGCTCATGCCGCACCACGACACCCTGGTCGAAACCGACGACCACATCATCATTTTCCTGCCCAACAAGCGCATGGTGCGCGAGGTGGAGCGGCTCTTTCAGGTCGGCGCGACCTTCTTCGGCTGATGTTGAACACCTTTTTCCCGGTGCTGGCCGTGCTCTCGCGCGTGCTGGTCGCGTTCTCTGTCACGTTCCTGGTCCCCATGGCCTGGGCCTGGTTTCTGGACACTCCCCATGTACAGGTGTGGGCCGGCAGCTTTGTGTGGGCTCTGGCCTCCGGTTTGGGGCTGTGGGCGCTCACCCAACGGCACCGCCGTGAGCTCATGCCCAAAGACGGGTTCCTGCTGGTCAACCTCGTCTGGTTGGTGTTGCCCGCTTATGCTGCCCTGCCCCTGATGTTTGTGGTGCCCGACATCACCTGGAGCAAGGCCTACTTCGAGGCCATGAGCGCGCTGACCGCCACGGGCTCCACCGCCCTGTCGGGTCTGGACCATTTGCCCATGTCGGCGAACATCTGGCGCTGCTTCCTGCAACTCATTGGTGGCCTGGGTATCGTGCTGCTGGTGGTGGCGGTGCTGCCTTTGCTCGGCCTGGGTGGCATGCAGCTGTACAAGGCCGAGACGCCAGGCCCCATGAAAGACACCAAATTCACGCCGCGCATTGCCGAGACGGCGCGCGGGCTCTGGGGCGTGTACTTCCTGTTTTCTGTGGCCTGCATGCTGGCCTACCGCTGGGGTGGCATGGGCTGGGCGGACGCCTTCATGCACATGTGCACCACCATGGGTCTGGGCGGCTTTTCTTCACACGACGCCAGTTTTGGCTACTTTCAGTCACCCCAGCTGGAGGTGATTGCCGTGATTTTCATGACGCTGGCCGGCATCAGCTTTTTGCGCTACTTCATGGTGCTGCGCAGCCGGTCCCTGCGCCCCATCACCAGCGACCGCGAGATCCGCACCTATCTGGTGGTGCTGGCACTGTCCATCTTGCTGTTGACCGCACTGCTGCTGGTCGAAGGCGTGTACACATCCCCCGTTGAGGCCCTGCGCGCCAGTGCATTCCAGGTCGTGTCGCTGGCCACCACCACCGGCTATGCCTCAACGGATTATTCGCTCTGGCCGGTCTTTGCGCCGGTGTTCCTGATGTTCCTGGGCTGCTTCGTTTCCTGTGCAGGCTCCACCGGCGGCGGCATCAAGATGGTTCGAATGATTCTGTTGATCAAACAGGCTCGGCGCGAGCTGGTGCGCATCATCCACCCTCGCGTGGTGAACCCGGTCACCCTGGGCGGCGGTGTGGTGCCCATGTCGGTGATGACCGCCGTGCTGGGCTTCATGCTGATTTACGGTGCCACCACGATGGGGCTGACGATGCTGATGCTGCTCACCGGCATGGATATCGTGACCGCTTTCTCGTCGGTCGTCGCTACCGTCAACAACATCGGACCAGGCCTGGGCGAGGTGGGCCCCAGCGGCAACTACGGGTCGTTGAACGGCTTCCAGTTGGGCGTGCTGAGCTTTGCCATGCTGCTGGGCCGTCTGGAGCTGCTGACCCTGCTGGTGTTGCTGACGTCCCAGTTCTGGCGCAAGTGAAGGGTGCTCCGGGTTGATGGCAGCGGGCGCAGCCCATGGTTCGATAATGCGTCCTCAACACAGGAGACCTCCATGCCCATCACCAAAGGATTCCGCGCTCTGGTTGACGAAGCCAGCGCCCTG
>DAIOEI010000420.1:0-2599 GCA_036746335.1 Hydrogenophaga sp.
AAGTCCAGATGCAGCGTCTTGAATTTGCGGTAGTTCTGTAAATCCAGCGTGAGTTGTTTCATGGCATGCCCAGATTCAGAGGTGGCCGGAATGGTAACGCCGCGACGGCTTTGTCAGGTGGTGCCTGCCCTGGCTTTGCCGTGGGCCAGTCAGGGCTCCGGGAGGCCGTCCTAAAATCGTTTCATGGACCGTTCCCTCATCATCCCCATCCTCCAGCGCCTTGAAGACACCGGACCGCTGAACCCCGATACCCGCAAGCCCCAAGAAGCCGCCAAGTATGCGCGGTACTACGTCGAGGGTTTGCACGGCAGGCATGGCGAGGCTGTTGACCAGCTGGCGCTGGAGATTGAGGTGTCTTCTGGCGGGCGCAATGCCTACCTGTTCAGCGGCACCATTGGTTCGGGCAAGAGCACCGAACTGATGCGCATGGCCCAAGACCTGCGGGTGCAGGGGCACTTTGCTGCAGTGGTCAACGCGCGGGAGTATCTGAACCCGCAAATGGAAATCAGCATTTCCGAACTGCTGCTGGCCATGGCGCTGGCGGTGTGGGAACTGACCGCCACGGCACAAGGCAAGAACCCGACCGATGGGCAACGCTGGCAGTGGTGGAAGTCGCTGTTTGCCAGCGGCGTGGACTTGAAAGAAATCGACATCCCCACCGATCTGGGCACAGCCAAGCTGGCGCTGGTGTCCAACCCCACGGTGCGCGAGCGCATCCGCCAGTTTCACGAACAAAGCTTGGACCGCTTGGTGGCTGAGGTGCATGCGTTTTTTGAAGAATGCGCTGAAACTTTGCGCGGCTTGCACGACCCCGTGGCCAAGTGTGTGCTGGTGCTGGACTCGTTGGAGCACTTTGGCGGTGCCGCCATTCTTGGCGAGCCCGATGCGGTGTTCAACAGCCTGCAACGCATGTTCAATGTCCACGCGCGGCACCTGCAACTGCCGGGCTGGTCGGTGGTGTATTCGGTGCCACCCCTGTTGGGCAAACTCTCGCCCGGTATTGCCAGCGCCTGGGGCATGAGCCGCACCTACGCCCTGACCAGTGCCCATGTGTTTCAAGACCGCAGCCACGCCTTGGACACCACCACGGTAAATAAAAAGCTGTTGCCCCTGCTGCAAAAGCGCCTGGGTGATGGGTGGGAACAATTGTTGAGCGAAGACCAACTGCGCCTGTTGGTTGAAAAAACCGGCGGTGACCTGCGCGATTTGCTGCGCTGCACCCGTGCGGCCTTGCTCAAAGGTTTGTCGAAGAAAACCTTTCCCGTGCCGCCCGACCTGCTGGAAGAAGCCTTTTCTGACATGCGCCGCCCCTACCTGCCGCTGTCACAGGCCAGCCGAGCGCGTCTGTCGATCGTGGCCCGCAGTTTTGAAGTAGATGACCTGTTGGAAGACGACCGCCAATGGCCGGTGGTCATGTCCGACCTGGCGCAAAAACGCATCCTGATGTACCTGAACGGGCAAGAGTGGTACGGCGTTCACCCGTTGCTGCGCGACGTGCTCAAGCCCGACGCCGCAGCCGCCGGATGAACAACCCCGCAGCCCCGCTGACCCCCGCCAGCCAGCAGGCGCTGGCCGAAGCCGCGTTGGTGCTGGAACACGCTCAGGGCTTTGTGTATGTGCCGGTGCTGGTGCAAAGCGAGCGGGCTGGTGCGCTGGCTATGGAGGTGTTGCGCCCCTCGTTGAAAGCGGAGCTGTTTCGCGTGCCTTGGCCGTTACCGCAGCCCCATACCGACGACCCCGAAGAAGCCCAGCGGCGGGTGCAGGCCGATCTGCAAGCGGTGGTGTCGGCCCTGGACGGGGCCACGCGCCGTTTGCACGCTGGCGCGGTGTTGTTTCTGGACATGAGCAGCAGCACGCGCCAGGCGGTGGCCCATTCTTTGATCGTGTTGCTGAACCAGCGCCGCGAAGACTGGCGCCGAAACGGCCAAGGCCTGCTGTTGCTGTGGCCGCAGTCTGAAAGCGAAGCCCTGATGCAAGGCGCCCCCGACCTCTGGTCCGTGCGGGCGGTGTCGCCGTGGGTGGAAGAGCAAGACACGGTGGCGCACAGCGTGTGGCCTGTGCTAAGGCCATTCGCACCCCCGACCTCTGGCGGTGGGGCTGAGCTGAGCCCTGCACAGCAAAGACAGTTTCAGGCCTTGCAGGGTGCCCACCGTTGGCATGAGGCTGATATGTCCGCCACCGACGTGCTGGCTTTGGTGGTAGCTCTGCGCAAAGTCCATCAAGCCAGCGCCGCTCTGGCCTTGGCCGAGCGGATGTTGCACACACCAGACTTTGGTTTGCAAACACGGGACTGGCGGGCGTCTATGTTCATGCAGTTGGCCTTGTTGCGCTGTGAGACTGGCGACCGAGAGGGCGCGCTGGCTCCAGCGACGGAGGCAGTGAACATCCTCCGCCGCTTGGCGCAGGCCAATACGGCGGCCTATGAGCCCGATCTGGCGGCGAGCCTTAACAACCTGGCTAAGTTTTTGAGCGAAACTGGCAACCGAGAGGGCGCGCTGGCCTCAGCGACGGAGGCGGTCAACATCTACCGCCACCTGGCGCAGGCCAACCCGGCGGCCTATGAGCCCGATCTGGCGATGAGCCTGAACAACCTGGCCAA
>DAIOEI010000421.1:0-2597 GCA_036746335.1 Hydrogenophaga sp.
GGATGGGCTGCATGATGCCCTGCGCCTTGATCGACTCGGCCAGCTCGTAGAGCGCACCCTCGTCCATGCGCGTGCGCGGCTGGTAGACGCCAGCGACCAGCTCGGTCAGCGGCAGGCTGTTGGGCGCACCGGCGGCGCGGCCGGCTTCCTGGGCGTCGGGCGAGGCGGCTTCGGCGACCTTGGGGCCGAGCAGGGCTTCGAGTCCGCGGCCGAGGCCTTTGGGTTTTTTGGTGACCATGGTTTCAAATCTCGTTGTCGTTGTAGCCAGCCTCGCGCTGGTGGCGGATGCCCAGCACGATCACGCGCATCTGAGCAGGGTCAAAGGTATATCGGGCCAGGTAGCCGCCCCGGCCCCGGCTGATGATGAGTTCGCGGTGGCCGTGTGACAAGGGGCGGCCCACGCCCGGCTGGTGGGTCAGCACCCTGAGCCCGTCCAGCAAGAAGGCCAGCAGCTCCGCCGTCAACGGGTCTTGCGCGAGCCAGAGAAACTCTTCCAGACGCTCCAGGTCGGCATGGGCTTCGGGGCTGAAAACAACGTCGATCATCGGCGTTCAAAGCAGCTTCTTGGGTACCAAGCGCACGGGGCGCTCGGCCCGACCCGCGCGAAATTCGGCCATCTGGGCGAAATACGCTTGCACATCCTCCAGGCGGTGGCCCAAGCCCGTGGCCAGCATCTGGCGCTCCGCCTCCAGCGCGTCCTGCGTGAACTGCTCGCGCTGTCGCGCCCGCTCGGCGGCATCGGCCAGGGTCTGAACCATGTAAGCATGGCTGCTCAAACCTTGCTTGCGCGCGTCCTCGTCGATGGCCGCCTTGAGCTCGGCGGGCAGTTTCAGGCTGGTGGCGATGGTGGGTGGCATGGCGGGCTCCTGTGGGTAGTCAGGTTTGACTACCTTTGCAGTCTAGCAGCGCCGACGCGAAGGCGGTGCATCAGCCAACCGCGTTGCAGGCCGACCAACACCGCAAAACCGACGATGACCCAGAGCCAGTTGGTGGGCTCGAACCCCGGCTGATCGGCCCTGACCGGCCAGCGCGTGGCTTCCACGAGCAGCGCCATTTCGAGGGCCGAAACCAGCAAGACCAGAGGCGTAAGCCAGACTGGAGTAGGTGCCGGGCTGGGCGCCGGTGCCCCGCCTTGCCCGCGTTTTTGCCGCAAGCGCACAAAACGCAGGCCACATCCGAGGCCAAAGGCGACGATCAGAACGGCGATGTACAGCCTGCCGGTGAAGGCGGCCAGGGGCGCAGCGATCACCGACAGACCCGCCCCGGTGGCCTCCGCGGCGAGCATCACACCGCCCTGCGTGGCCGCCTTGGCGCGCGCCAGCCAGCCGCTGCGGGGCGGCACCGCTGACACGGTGGTCGTGCCAGCGGCATTTTGAAGGCGCTTGAAAAAACCCATTTAGGGGTAGTCCGGGATTGGAGGGCTTTCCTGCGCGTCGGGCGAAGCGGCCTCGGCAACCAGGCGGGCCACTTCGTTGAGCCATTGCTGCCGCTGTTCCGGGGAACTGCCGCTGATCGGGCTGTAGATGCGGCGCACGACATCGTTCACGCCGCACAGACTGAACACGCTGGTCTTCCACAACCGGTCGAGCGGGTCTCCAAAGGTATCGCGTTCACGCTCGGGGGGCGTGTTTGAGGTGTTGAAAACAAAGGCGCGCCGAGCGCGCAGCAGGCCGACCGGTAGGGCCTCGAATCCAACGCCTTCGGGGTACTCGTAGGCGACACCCAGGCGAAAGACGCGGTCGATCCAGCCTTTGAGGATGGCGGGCGGTTGGCTCCACCAGTTGGGGTGAAAAATCAGGATCAGATCCGCTTGGCTCAGCGCCTGGCAGTGCGCTTCGACCAGCAGGTCACTCGAAGCGGTGTTGGCGGCCTCACCGCCTGGCTGAACCGGATTGAACCCTTCCTCGTAGAGATCGTGGCGGGCCATCTGATGGCCCGCGCGCTCCAGGACGGCAGCGGCAACGTCGGCCATCGCGTGGCTGAAACTGCCCTTGCTGGGGTTGGCAACGATGAGGAGTGCGTGCATGGTGGAATTAGGAAAACACGTAGCAACGTTGAAGCGGGGGCGGAACGTTCAGACCACCGCGCCGTCGCTGGGGGCATCGACAATCAGCAGCGTGCCATGGCTGCCGGGGGCAACGGCGTGGGGCACGCCTGCGGGCACGATGACCATGCTGCCCGCCGTCACGGCCACGGTCTGGCCCAGCATCTCCAGGTTCATCTGGCCGTCGAGGACCAGCAGGGCCTCGTCGAAGTCGTGTGACTCGGCGGGGTAGGCGGCGGCGTCCATGCGCAACACCTTGAGGTTGGCGCCGGCCGCCTGGCCCAGCACGGTGGAACGCCAGGCGCCCGGCAAGGCCCGGGCGGTGTCTTTCAGTGGAATAGACCAGAGGGTCGGTGTCATGGTGTCGGGCTTTCGATCCCCAGGCTTTGCAGCAGCGTCAGCCCCTGCGGCCAGTCGCCCAACCCCGATTCGGCGTTGATGTGGCCGCGCTCGCCGAGGTCGATGAACCGCGAGCCCCAAACGTCGGCGAGCGACTGGGCTTTGGCGAAGTCGCAATACGGGTCGTTGCGGCTGCCGACGAGCACGCTGGGAA
>DAIOEI010000422.1:0-2586 GCA_036746335.1 Hydrogenophaga sp.
GAAGTTCATCTTGCTCGGGTCGCTCACCGGCAGGTTGTCGGGGTCCATGCCGGCGTTCTGGATGCTGCCCTTGAGGTAGTTGCCGTGGATGCCGGTGTAGAAGTTGCTGTAGACGATGTCGTCCGAGTTGCTCTGGGTGATCATCTGCTTGTAGCCGTCCACCGCTCGCGCCTCTTCGGTGGCGATGAAGGCCGAGCCGATGTAGGCGAAGTCGGCGCCCATGGCCTGTGCGGCCAGCACCGCGCCGCCCGAGGCGATGGAACCCGAGAGCGCCACCGGGCCATCGAACCACTCGCGAATTTCCTGCACCATGGCAAACGGGCTCTTCACGCTGGCGTGGCCGCCAGCGCCGGCCGCCACCGGGATCAGGCCGTCGGCGCCCTTTTCGATGGCCTTGTGCGCGAACACGTTGTTGATCACGTCGTGCAGGACCACGCCGCCCCAGGACTGAACACCTTTGTTCACGTCCTCGCGCGCACCCAGGCTGGTGATGATGATCGGCACCTTGTACTTGGCGCACAGCATCATGTCGTGTTCCAGCCGGTCGTTGCTCTTGTGCACGATCTGGTTGATGGCAAACGGTGCGGCCTTGTTGTCCGGGTTTGCCGCATCGTGCGCGGCCAACGCTTCAGTGATCTCGGCCAGCCACTCGTCCAGCTGCGAGGCCGGGCGGGCGTTGAGCGCAGGCATGGAGCCCACCACGCCGGCCTTGCACTGGGCGATGACGAGCTTGGGGTTGCTGATGATGAACAGCGGCGAGCCGATCACCGGAAACTTGATGTTCTTGAGAACCGGGGGCAGGTAGCGTTGGCGGGTGGTCATGGTGTCTCCGTAGGTATCAAGGGGCTGGCCGGATTTTGGGTCAGCCAGTCGCCTAGCCCTGTCGCACCAGCAACTGGGCTGCGCATTTTCCAGAGCGTTTCAGAACGCGTCGATGGCCATGGCCGTGACAGCATCCGAGCCTTCGACAATGCTGTCGCGCACGCCGGGAGCGCGGCTGAGAATGTGGTCGGCGTAGAAGCGCGCGGTGGTGATCTTGGCCTGCATGAAGGCAGTGTCGGTGCCAGCCGCCAACTGCTCTTCGGCCACCAGCAGCGCACGCGCCAGTTGCCAGCCCGCCACCAGATTGCCGGCGAGCATCAGGTAGGGCACGCTGCCGGCGAAGGCAGCGTTCGGGTTGCTGCGGGTGTTGGCGGCGATGAACTCAACCACATCCACGAACGCCTGTCGCGCGGCCGTCAGGCGCCTGGCCACGGCGAGCGCGTTGGCGCTGCCGCGCGCCACCAGCTCGGCCTCGGTCTTTTCGATCTGGGCCGCGATGGCCTTGGCGTGGGCGCCGCCGTCGCGTGAGGTCTTGCGGCCGACCAGGTCGTTGGCCTGGATCGCGGTCGTGCCTTCGTAGATGGTCAGGATCTTGGCATCGCGGTAGTACTGCGCGGCACCCGTTTCCTCGATGAAGCCCATGCCGCCATGCACCTGCACGCCCAGCGAGGTGACCTCCAGGCTCATCTCGGTGCTATAGCCCTTGACCAGCGGCACCAGGTATTCGTAAAACGCCGCGTTGTCCTGGCGGGCGTCGGCGTCGGGGTGGTGGTGGGCCGCGTCGTAGGCAGCTGCGGCCACAGCGGCCATGGCGCGGCAACCCTCGGTGCTGGCGCGCATGGTCATGAGCATGCGCTTGACGTCGGGGTGGTGGATGATGGGCGCGGCGGCGCTCAGAGAGCCATCGACCGGGCGGCTCTGCACGCGGTCCTTCGCATAGACCACGGCCTTCTGGTAGGCGCGCTCGGCGATGGCAATGCCCTGCACACCCACGGCGTAGCGCGCAGCATTCATCATGATGAACATGTACTCCAGGCCCCGGTTTTCCTGGCCCACCAGGTAACCCACGGCACCACCGTGGTCGCCATACTGCAGCACGGCGGTAGGCGAGGCCTTGATGCCCATTTTGTGTTCGATGCTCACGCAGTGCACGTCGTTGCGCGAACCGAGCGAGCCATCGTCATTCACCATGAACTTGGGCACCACGAACAGGCTGATGCCCTTCACGCCTTCTGGCGCGCCGGTCACGCGGGCCAGCACCAAGTGCACGATGTTCTCGGCCATGTCGTGCTCACCATAGGTGATGTAGATCTTGGTGCCAAACACTTTGTAGCTGCCGTCGGGCTGCGGCTCGGCGCGGCTGCGCACCGCCGCCAGATCGGATCCAGCCTGCGGCTCGGTCAGGTTCATGGTACCGGTCCACTGGCCACTGACCAGCTTCTCCAGGTAAATGGCTTTGAGTTCGTCGGAGCCTGCGGTGATCAGCGCCTCGATGGCGCCGTCGGTGAGCAGCGGGCACAACGCAAAACTCATGTTAGCGCTGTTGAGGATTTCGCCGCACACCGCGCCGATGGTCTTGGGCAGACCCTGGCCGCCGAAATCCACCGGATGTTGCAACCCCTGCCAGCCGCCCTCGACATACTGCCTGAAAGCCTCCTTGAAACCAGGCGTGGTGGTGACCTTGCCGTCGTGGAAGGAAGACGGGTACTTGTCGCCTTCCCAGTTCAGCGGTGCAATCACGCCTTCGTTGAGCTTGGCGCACTC
>DAIOEI010000423.1:0-2581 GCA_036746335.1 Hydrogenophaga sp.
TCGCGCTTGCCTTCGCGGTCTTTGATGGTGTCGCGCTTGTCGTGTTCGGCCTTGCCCTTGGCCAGAGCCACTTCGCATTTGACCTTGCCGTTCTTCCAGTGCAGGTTCAGTGGCACCAGGGTGAAGCCTTTTTGTTCCACCTTGCCGATCAGGCGGCTGATCTGTTCGCGGTGCAGCAGCAGCTTCTTGGTGCGGGCGGCCTCGGCGCTGATGTGGGTGGAGGTGGTGCGCAGCGGGTTGATCTGGCAACCGATCAGGAACAACTCGCCTTGCCGGATGTGCACATACCCGTCGGTCAGTTGCACCTTGCCCTCGCGCAGCGCCTTGACCTCCCAGCCTTGGAGCACCATGCCCGCTTCAAAGCGCTCCTCAATCGCGTAATTGAAGAGCGCCTTCTTGTTGTCGGCAATGCGACTGTCGGCGCCGGCTTTGGCGCCCTTTTTGCTGGAAGGGGTGGACATGAGGGCTCAGGTGCGGCCGGATCGGGCCAATACAATGTCAGCGTCGCAGCCGTTCGCGCGGCGCCGCCCCGGGAACCGCTTCTCGCGCGGGGGAACCCGTTATTGTATGAAAACGATTCAGAAGTCCGTCTTGCTCTGGCACAGCGCACACGAAATGTTTGCGCTGGTCACCGACGTGCAGCACTACCCCGAGTTTTTGCCCTGGTGCGACCACAGCCAGGTGATCGAGCGCGACGAGGAAGGCATGGTGGCCAAAGTGGGCATGGCCATCAGCGGCCTGCGGCAGAGTTTCACCACCCGCAACCAGCATGTGAACGACCGCCAGGTGCTGATGCAGCTGGTCGATGGGCCGTTTTCGCACCTGGAAGGCTGCTGGGACTTCACGCCCCTGGGCGATGGCGAGCAGCGGGCCTGCAAGGTGGAATTCCGCCTGACCTACGGATTCTCCAGCCAGACCCTGGCCAAGCTGGTGGGGCCGGTGTTTGACCGCATCGCAGGCAACCTGGTGGATGCCTTTGTCAAGCGGGCCGACGAGGTGTACGGCGCATGAAGCTGACGCTTTTGTATGCCAGCGCGCCGCGCACGGTGCATGAGCTGGCTTTAGAAGCACCCGAGCCTTGCACTGCCGAACAGGCCCTGGGCTTGGCTGGCTGGCTGCAAACATTCCCCGAAATCCGCGCGACCCCGCTGTTGTTGAGCGTGTGGGGCAAAAAGGCCGCCCCAAGCCAAGCGCTGCGCGAGGGCGACCGGCTGGAGATAGTCAGACCGTTGCGGGTTGACCCGAAGGTGGCGCGGCGGGAGCGTTTTGTGGGTCAAGGTGCCCGCTCGGCAGGGTTGTTCGCCAAGCGCAGGCCAGGCGCCAAACCAGGCTACTGAACTGTCGGCGTTCAGCGATCCATGGGGACGGGCATGGGCCCGCAGTCCTGGCGGATGATGTCGTCCAGGCGCCGGATCTCCTGCGCCCTTCGCTGGTCGTCCATGATCTCGCGTTCGCCCTGGGCGTTGGCCGTGGCCACGCGCACACCCGAGTTCAGCACGTTTTTGGCGCTGCGGGCACGTTCGCAGTTTTCTGCCCGGTCTTTGGCGAGCTTGGCCTGGGCAGCCCGCTGCTTGGCGAGTTCGGCTTGTTCGGCGGCTTTCTTGCGCGCTTCCAGCTCCTTGTCTTTGCCGCTGGCAACAGCCGGAGCAGGTGCCGGCTGAGCGGCGGCCGGGGCATCCGCGGAGTCGGCGGGCAAAGCGGGCGTGGGTCGAGGACCCGGGCGACGCAGGATATCTTTCTCAGGCACATCGGGCGGCGGCCCCACGTCGCTGAATACCTTGCGACCCTGTGCGTCCACCCATTGCCATTGGGCATGGGCCAGCGGCATTGCGGCAAGGAACATCAGGGCCACCAGCGCAGTACGGCGCCAACTGCGAACCCCAGTGATTTGGTCAGCGAATTTGAGCATTTCGGGAGTGTAACGCTGGGTGCCCTAGGGTGGAGTAGGTTGTGCTCTGGCGCGTGCACCTGTTGCTTTTTGTTGCGCTGCTTGCCGCCAAGCTGCGGGAAAGCAGCCGCAAGGCGCTGCCCAAATGGACATATCCGGACGGGTACAATCGTGTTTTTGGAGCTTTACCCATGCGCCTACTCGGCAAAGCGCTCACTTTTGACGACGTCCTGCTCGTCCCCGCGTACTCCCAGGTCCTGCCCAAGGACACATCCCTGGCCACCCAGTTTTCCCGCAACATCCAGCTGAATTTACCGCTGGTGTCGGCGGCCATGGACACGGTGACCGAGGCCCGGCTGGCCATTGCCATTGCCCAGGAAGGTGGCATCGGCATCATCCACAAGAACCTCACTGCGCAGGAGCAGGCCGCCCATGTAGCCAAAGTCAAGCGCTACGAATCGGGCGTGCTGCGCGACCCGGTGGTGATCACGCCGCAGACCACCATTCGTCAGGTGATGCAGTTGTCGGACGAGCTGGGTGTCTCTGGTTTCCCTGTGGTGGACGGTGGCAAGGTGGTCGGCATCGTCACCGGCCGCGACCTGCGCTTTGAAACCCGCTACGACCTGCCGGTCAGCGAGATCATGACGCCGCGCGAGCGCCTGATCACCATGCCCGACGGCACCACGCCGGCCG
>DAIOEI010000424.1:0-2576 GCA_036746335.1 Hydrogenophaga sp.
GCCGACGCCATTGGCACCGCCATTCAGGTCAAGGAACTGGCGCTGGCCGGGTCCGAGCTGGTCCGCATCACCGTCAACAACGACGAGGCGGCAGCGGCCGTACCGCACATCCGCGATCAACTCGACCGCATGGGCATCAACGTGCCCTTGATCGGGGACTTTCATTACAACGGCCACAAACTGTTGACCGATCACCCCGCGTGTGCCCAGGCGCTCTCGAAATACCGTATCAACCCCGGCAACGTGGGCAAAGGCGACAAGGGTGACCGGCAATTTGCCCAGATGGTGGACATCGCAGCGCGGCTGGACAAGGCCATTCGCATCGGTGTCAATTGGGGCAGCCTCGATCAAGACCTGCTGGCGCGCCTGATGGATGAAAACTCCCAGCGCACCCGGCCCTGGGAAGCCAGGCAGGTCATGTACGAAGCGCTCATCACATCGGCGCTCGATTCCGCCCAGAAGGCCGAGTCCATGGGCCTGCGGCGCGAGCAAGTCACCCTCTCGTGCAAGGTCAGTGGCGTGCAGGACCTGATCGCGGTCTATCAGTCTCTGGCGCAGCGCTGCAACAACCCCTTGCATCTGGGTTTGACCGAAGCTGGGATGGGCACCAAAGGAACCGTGGCCTCGGCAGCCGCGCTGGCCGTGCTCTTGCAGCAAGGTATTGGCGACACCATCCGGGTCTCGCTCACGCCGCAGCCTGGCGAAGCGCGCACACAAGAGGTGGTGATTGCGTCTGAAATTCTGCAGTCGCTGGGGTTGCGCGCTTTTGTGCCCAGTGTCACTGCCTGCCCGGGTTGTGGCCGCACCACCAGCACCACCTTCCAGGAACTGGCCAAACAGATCGACGATTACCTGCGTGCCTCCATGCCCGTCTGGCGTGTGAAGTATCCTGGCGTGGAGAACATGAAGGTGGCCGTCATGGGTTGCATCGTCAACGGTCCCGGTGAGAGCAAGCATGCCGACATCGGTATCAGCCTGCCGGGTACCGGCGAGGCACCGGCTGCGCCGGTGTATATCGACGGACAGAAGGCCATGACGCTGCGTGGTGATGGCATTGCCATCGAATTCCAGGCCATCGTCGACAACTACATTCAACAGCGGTTCGGCGCTGAAGCCTGACCGACGGCCCGGCTTCAGCGGGCCCTTACCTGACAAGCATTCATGGCAGAAAAACTCAGCGCCGTCAAAGGCATGAACGACATCGCCCCTCCCGTGTCTGCGCACTGGGAGTGGCTGGAATACACGCTGCGCAATTTGATGCGGCGCTACGGTTACCGCAATGTGCGCACACCCATCGTCGAGCCCACCGCGCTGTTTGTGCGCGGTCTGGGCGAGGTGACCGACATCGTTGAGAAGGAGATGTATTCCTTTGAAGACCGTCTCAATGGAGAGCAGCTGACGCTGCGGCCCGAAAACACCGCGGGCGTGGTGCGTGCGGCGGTCGAGCACTCCATGCTGTACGACGGTGGCAAGCGCCTGTACTACATGGGTCCGATGTTTCGGCATGAGCGGCCGCAACGTGGCCGTTACCGCCAGTTCCACCAGTTTGGCGCCGAGGCGCTGGGTTTTGCCGGCCCCGACGTGGACGCCGAGCTGATCGTGCTCGCCTGTGATCTCTGGGCCGAGTTGGGTCTGGAGGGCATTGATCTCGAAATCAACAGCCTTGGGCAGCCGGCCGAGCGCCAGGCGCACCGCGCAGCGTTGATCGCCTACCTGGAGTCGCATGCCGATTTGCTGGACGAAGACGCCCGGCGGCGCCTGCACAGCAACCCGCTGCGCATCCTGGACACCAAAAACCCCTCCATGCAGGCGATGGTCAACGGCGCGCCGCACCTGATGGATTTTCTGGGAGCCGAGTCGCTGGACCACTTCAACCGCCTGCGCGCCTTGCTCGATGCGCAGGGCATTGCCTACCGCATCAATCCACGTCTGGTGCGTGGCATGGATTACTACAACCTCTCGGTGTTCGAATTCGTCACCACCCAACTGGGTTCGCAGGGCACCGTCTGCGCCGGTGGCCGCTACGACGGCCTGTTCGAGCAGATCGGTGGCAAGGCCGCACCCGCCGTGGGCTGGGCGCTTGGCATGGAGCGTATCCTGGAGTTGCTCAAGGAGCAGGGCAGGCTGCCGACTCAGCCAGCGCCCGACGCCTACGCTGTGGTGCCCGATGCGGCCGCGTTGCCCCAGGTCATGCCATTGTTGCGCGAACTGCGGCGCCAGGGTGTGAACGTGCAGATGCATGCCGGTGGTGCCGAAGGCATGGGCAGCATGAAGTCCCAGTTCAAGAAGGCCGATGGCAGCGGCGCCCGTTTCGCCCTGATCTTTGGCGAACAAGAGTTGGCCGAAGGCATGGTGGCCGTCAAACCCTTGCGTGTGTCCGCTCAAGAGCAGGATGCGTCGGGCCAGACACTGCAAGCTCTTGCCCATCCGGGTGCCTGGGCAACGCTGCTGCGCGGCACCTGATCCTCCACCACCGCACGCCTACAATCAACCGCATCGAATACCTTCACGCACATGGCCAAACACCTCGACCTTGAAGAGCAGGAACAGCTCGATCAGATCAAACACTTCTGGGC
>DAIOEI010000425.1:0-2563 GCA_036746335.1 Hydrogenophaga sp.
CTCATGGAACCGAAATGGATGCGTCGATGGGACGCCAAGTCCGACAGGCTGCTAGCGCTGCCCTTTACCCACAAGTCGACCCGTTTTGAGTGGTAGGTGGTGTCATGTTTCAGCCCTCGAGGTTGTACAGTTCTACTGCTTCACACATCGCGGCCAGCTTCATGTGACCGTACCACGTCAGATCGGCACCGGGTGGCGGGTCATGCTTTCGATTCTGGTAGCCACCGAGTATGGCCGTCCAGATCACCGCGTCGTGTAGCACGAGGATCTCCTTGCCTTTTCGTTTCATGGCGTAACGCCGCAAGACCTTGAGCTCCATGTCTGTAAACAACAGATCAGGAGGGAGCTCGGGCGATTCCCGGCCCAGTAGGGTCATCAGCATGATCCGCCAGGCGATCACCATCCGAATCGAGATCGCCCGGGCCAGACGCTCGGCGCTTTGGTGTTTCAATTCATCGACCTTGCATCCGGTTTTCAGTACCCGATGCCAGTCCTCGATCCGCCAACGCAGGCAATACCAGTGCAGCACCTGCTCGGCCTGCGCCGCGTCCTCGATGGCGACACTGGTGAGCAAAAACCACTCCAGCCGTGTCGCCCCTTCCGGAGGGGATTGCTCCCGGGCATGAACAACCCACAGGGTCACCGGTGTTTGATCCGCGTGCTCACTCAGGCTTGAGCCAAAGGTCACCTGGCGCCAGGTCAGCGCCATCGTTGCCGTGCGCGCCTTGCGGCCGGGGTTGGCCTGACGACCACTGAGTTTGGGGCGCACACTGGCGCGAGCCACGGACAGTTCCATGTGTCCGCCCGGCTTGGCCTCACGCAGGGTCTGGAACAGCTTGACCGCAGCGGGCGCGAAGGCTCCCGTCGATGCGTCCCAGTCCAGTAGCGTGCGGTCATTCTTGGCCCGCACCAACACCTCTACCGTGGGGCGATCACGCTGAGCGGCAAACAGGCTGAAGAAGTCTGCCTCCCGATCCATCACGCTGATCAGGCGCGTACTGCGGGGCAGTTCTGTGGCCGCAGCCCGGCAGTCCTCCAGGCCCTCAATCCAATAGCGGGACTTGCGCTGCTCAGGGTCACCCCGTCCCTTGCCCGTTTTCTCTGCCGGCGCTTCAAAACGCGTGTTCAACACCCCCAGCGGCAGGCCACTGTCGCTGACCGCCAAGGTCGAATGCACGTGCAAGCCAACGCTGGTCGCTCCGGTCTGGTTACGACCTAAAATACCCAAACCTTCGGTCATCGGATGGCTGGTGAAGTTCAGGTCCGTGCCATCCTGGATGCACAGTACCGTGCGCTGCGCCCGCATGCGCTGGAGCGTACGCTCCCGGTGCGGGGCCAGAATGCTCCTGGAACTCACCGCCGATTCTTCCGGCTGGTCAATGAGTCGATAGTAGCCCTTCACTGCCGGCCAGTTTTCCTTCGCCACTCGGGTAAAGGCCTGGGTCGGATCTGTCGCCTGCAGCCCTGCACTCATCACCAATCGTCGCTCCAATCGTTTGTCACCCAGTGGGGCACCGCCAAATTCCTGTTCCGCCCAGCGGTCGTCATCCAGCCCCGTGCCTGCTGCCAGCGCCGCCCCTGAGGGGCGGGCCGGCATCGGCAGGTCCAAATGGCGACGCCAGCCGCGCTCAAGCGGATAGATGAAGACATGCTTGGGCGTCTGCGCGCACGCGTGAGTGCTGTCCTGACGCCCGCGTCCGGCGCTGACGCCAAGGCGTAGCCAGTTACCGGCCTGCAGGCTCACGCCGTCATGGGTCATCGTATCAACGAAGGTCTCCACCAGCCATGGGCGGTAGCCGTAGCGAGACGCGAAGGTCTCCGGCAAGTCGCGTAACACTCGACCCAGCACATGGCTGGCCAGGTGCGGGCAGCTCACCCCCGGCCGAATCAGGAACCGGCACAGGTTGACCACCCGGTGCAGATGATGACGGCGCAGCGCGTCGTCCCAGCCTATCCATTCGTCCCGCGCGCTCAACCGCCGCGCCGCCGCCGCAAACCCGACCGCGGCCAACCAGCCTGCGTCGCTACGAATCAAATACTGCAACTGAGGCCCGAAGAACGGACCTGCACCCCGTGGATGCTCGTGAAGCAGGAGCTGTCGCCAGACCCGGCGCGTGGCAGAGTCATCGACCCGTACCAGTTCAAGCGTGCCCAAGGAGGCCAGATCCGAAACCTCCACTCGAATCGCTTCCAACGCCGGCGGAGTGCCGCGTGGCCGACGCTTCATCGGCCCAGGCAATTGGATCTGCTCGCTGGCCTCCAACTCTCGCAAGGCAGCCAGACAACTCGCACGCTGAGGTCGGCCTCGTGCATCATGAAAGCCCAGCTCAGCGCAAAGCGCATCCGCCAGCTCAGTCCGCTTGATTATCTCGCCCGCGTTGAGCCGAGACCGTATGCACGCCAGTCCTTCGGGCGTCGAGAGAGTGCGTTTGACCTGGGGCTGCGTCCACATGCGGCAACGATAGCGCCGGACGTTGCTGGTGTCCAGCGCTAATTATGGGTATAGGGCAGTGCTAGCCCGCCACCGTGCGCGGATCGAGCAAATCTTCGGGCAGATCGGAGA
>DAIOEI010000426.1:0-2534 GCA_036746335.1 Hydrogenophaga sp.
AGCAACTCTTCGTGCGCTTTCATGATGCGCGGGTGTGAAGTGGGGCGGGGATCGTTGCCGATCAGAAGCTCTTCGAACAGCTTTTCTCCAGGGCGCAGGCCGGTGATTTCGATCACGATGTCACCGTCCGGGTTGTCGGCGTTGCGCACATTCAAGCCGGATAGCTTCACCATGCGACAGGCCAAGTCCATGATCTTGACCGGTTCACCCATGTCGAGCACGAATACATCCCCCCCTTTGGCCATGGCGCCCGCCTGGATCACCAGCTGGGCGGCCTCGGGAATGGTCATGAAGTAGCGCGTGATGTCGGGGTGGGTGAGGGTGATGGGGCCACCATCGCGAATTTGGCGGCGGAACTTGGGCACCACGGAGCCGGATGAGCCCAGCACATTGCCAAAGCGCACCATCGAAAAGCGGGTGGCGGATTCCGTGGCGGCCAGCGCCTGCAGCACCATTTCTGCCAGGCGCTTGCTGGCGCCCATGACGTTGGTGGGGCGCACCGCCTTGTCGGTGCTGATCAACACGAAGTCCTTCACGCCTGCTGCGGCCGCTGCGCGGGCTGTGATCAGGGTGCCCCAGGTGTTGTTGCGAATGCCTTCGATCGGGTTGTGTTCCACCAGCGGCACGTGTTTGTAAGCAGCGGCGTGGTACACCGTTTCGGGTCGCCAATCTTCCATGATCTCGCGCAGACGGCGATCATCGCGAACCGACGCCAGCACCGGCACCAGCAACGTGGTGTCGGAATCGCCCAGCTTCTCCTGCAGCTCCGAGTGCATCTCGTACAACGAGAACTCGCTGTGATCCACCAGAACCAGCGTCGCTGGTGACACGGTCAGGATCTGGCGGCAGAGTTCGCTGCCAATCGAGCCACCCGCGCCCGTGACCAGCACCACCTTGCCCGTGATGTTCTTGCCCAGCAGGATGTGGTTGGGGCTGACCGGCTCGCGCCCCAGCAGGTCGTCAATGTCCAGCTCGCGCAGGTCGGACGTGCTTACCATGCCTTGCGCCAGCTCCGAGACGGCGGGCAGGGTGCGTACCTGCACATGCGCCTTGAGCATGCTGGCGATCATTTCGTTGCGGCGGTGGCGACTGATCGACGGAATGGCCAGCAACACAGTGCTGACTTCAAGCGTGTTGACCAGCTCGGGCAGATCGTTCGGGCTGTAAATAGCCAGCCCGTTGAGCACATGACCGTGCAGTCTGTCATCGTCATCGAGGAAGCCGACCACCCGCATTTCATGGCTGTTGGACATGGCAGCAGCCAACTGGCGCCCGGCACTGCCCGCACCGTAGATCAGCACCTTGGGCAAGGCGATCAGCCGCAACTGGTTCTGGTAGAGGCCACCGAGCCAGAAGCGGGCAATCATGCGCGAGGCGCCCACCGCCAGCAACAGCAGCATGGGCTGTATCAGGCCGATGGTGCGCGGTACGCCGGTCACGCCAAACACCGTGAACACCGCCGCAAACAACAACGCGTAAACTGCCACCGCCTTGATGACAGTGATCAAGGCAGACAGACCGGAGTAGCGGAAGATGGCGCGGTAAAAACCGTTGACCACAAACAGCGCCAGCGCCACACACAGCGACACCACCACGGCCCACAACGGTTGCCAGTACACGTCGCCCCAGAGCGGAATCCACTCACCCAGGCGAAGGTAGAACGCCAGTGCCACCGTCAGGACGCACAGCGTGGCATCCACCGTTAACACCACCATGCGCTTGGCAATGCGCGGCATGGCAAGCACGGGGAGAGCTAAGTGATGGATCATGGACTGTAGTTCGTTATAGACGCTGATAGGTCGGCTGGACTCAGTGAGACACGCCGTCCCGCTGGAGTACACGAAGCGCGGTCAGCCAGAGAATTTTCAGGTCAAAGCCCAAAGAACGGCGTTGCAGATACTCCGCATCGAGCCGGACCTTCTCCGGAATGCTCAGCTCGTCGCGCCCGTTGACCTGGGCCCAGCCGGTCAGACCCGGCTTGAGCTGGTGCACCCCGGCCTGCGTACGCAAGGCGATGAGGTCGTCCTGGTTGAACAGCGCCGGGCGCGGCCCTACAAAACTCATGTCGCCTTTGAGAATGCTCCAGAGCTGAGGCAATTCGTCAAGGCTGGATCGGCGGAGGAAGGGGCCGATGGAAGTCAGAAACGCCTGCGGATCACCCAGAAGATGGGTGGCGACTGCAGGGGTGTCGGTTCGCATGCTGCGGAATTTGGGCATCCGGAAGTTCACATTGTACCGGCCAACCCGCTCACTCCAATAGAGGGCCGGCCCGGGGGACGTCAGGCGGACAGCCGCTGCCACGATCAAGGCAGGCGCCAGCAACACAAGGCTGGCCAACAGCGCCAGCGCCAGATCAAACACACGTTTCATGATTGCAGGAAGGCATCAACGGTTTCGCGCATGCCCTGCTCCACGGTGTAGGGCGGCGTCCAGCCCAGTACCGACCGCGTGTGCTCAATGTCCACCTGCAGGTTCTGCGTCAAGCGCTCGAATTGTGGCAGACGGCCTGCCATTCGCGCAGCCTGCCGCAACCA
>DAIOEI010000427.1:0-2519 GCA_036746335.1 Hydrogenophaga sp.
CGGCGCGAAGGGATTCGCACGGTGCATTTTGTCTGTCCTTCTTTCTGGGCCTGGCGACCGCACAAAGTGCTCAAGTTGAAAGAGGCGGCCGATCATGTGTTGTGCCTGTTTCCTTTTGAGCCGGCCCTGCTGGCCCGCCATGGCATCGCAGCGACCTATGTCGGCCACCCGCTGGCTGGCGTGATTCCGCTGCAGCCGGACCGCACCGCAGCCCGGTTGCGCCTGGGTTTGCCCGATTCGGCGCCGGTGGTGGCCTTGTTGCCGGGCAGCCGAGCGTCGGAGGTGGAGTACCTGGGACGGCGATTCCTTGATGCGGCCCGAATCATGCGCGAGCGCCATGCAGATCTGGTGTTTGTTTTGCCGGCGGCGCCAGCCTTGCGGGAGCGGCTGGCGGTGATGGCCGCCGAGGCTGGCATGGGCGATGTGCTGCTGCTTGAAGGCCAATCACACGATGCCTTGGCCGCTTGTGATCTGACGCTGATCGCCAGCGGCACCGCCACGCTGGAGGCCGCCTTGTTCAAGCGCCCGATGGTGATTGCCTACAACATGAACCGGATTTCGTGGCACATGATGCGTCGCAAGCAGTTGCAGCCCTGGGTCGGACTGCCCAACATCTTGTGTCGCGAGTTTGTGGTGCCCGAATTGCTGCAGGACGCCGCATCTCCCGAAGCCCTGGCGCAGGCCACTCTCGACTGGCTGGACGATCCGGACCGGTGTGCGGCCACCGCGATGCGCTTTACCCACTTGCACCACGAACTGCGCCGAGACACGGCGCGGCTGGCCACCGATGCGATTGAAAAAGTCCTCTCGACCTGAGCAGGCGCCTTTGGGCTGGGACGTCCCCGGTCTGATCGCCGGGGTGGATGAAGCCGGGCGCGGGCCTTTGGCCGGACCGGTGGTGGCCGCCGCTGTCATCCTCGACGAGCGGGCGCCCATCAAGGGCCTGGCCGACTCCAAGCAATTGACCGCCAGGCGCCGCGAGGCCCTGTTCGACGAGATCCGGGCCAAGGCGCTGTGCTGCAGCGTGGCCCAGGCCTCGGTGGAGGAAATTGACCGGCTCAATATTTTGCAGGCCACCATGCTGGCCATGCAACGCGCAGTGGCCGGGCTGCGGCTGAAACCCAAAAAAGTGTGGATCGATGGCAACCGCCTGCCCCAGCTGGATGTGCTGGCAGAGGCCGTGGTGGGCGGTGATGCGCTGGTGCCCGCGATTTCGGCGGCTTCCATTTTGGCCAAGGTCTCGCGCGACCGCTTGCTCCAGGAGCTGGCGGAGCAGCACCCGGCCTACGGTTTCGAGCGCCACAAAGGGTATGGCACCGCCGAACACCTGCGCGCGCTGCACACTTTGGGCCCCTTGCCCGAACATCGTCGGAGTTTTTCCCCCGTGGCCCGGGCTGTTGCGGCCCGCAGCGAGATTTCCGGCACATGAACGAACCTGCGTTCATCACTTCCCGCGACAACCCCTTGCTCAAGCGTCTGCGCCTGCTGGCGCACGACACCACGGCCTACCGCAAGCAGGGGCAGGTCTGGCTGGAGGGGGAGCACCTGTGTCAGGCGCTGCTCGGTCGTGGGCACACGCCCAGCACAGCGGTGTTCACCGAGTCCGGTTGGCAAAAGGCAGACGCCCAGCTGCGGCAGGCTGCGCCCCAGGTGGTCTTGGTCCCTGATGGCTTGATGGCTGGCATCAGCGCGCTGGAATCCCCTGCGGGCATGGGCTTTGTCTGGCCCCTTCCCCCGACCGACGCTGCCTTGCCCGGTGTGTCAGCCGTGGTGCTGGACCGGCTGCAAGATGCAGGCAACGTCGGCTCGATTCTGCGCAGCGCGGCAGCCTTCGGGTTCGGTCAGATACTGGCCATCAAGGGCACGGCCGCTTTGTGGTCATCCAAGGTGGTGCGCGCTGGCATGGGGGCTCACTTTGGCCTGCATCTGGTGGAGGGCCTGGATGCCCAGCAGGTGTTGGCTGCGGGCGTGCCCTTGCTGGTCACCAGCTCGCACCGAGGGGATCTCCTGCAGCGCTCCAGGCTGCCATGGCCATGCGCTTGGGTCATGGGGCACGAAGGGCAGGGCGTGGGAGCCGAACTCGAAGCGATGGCGCATCAGTTTGTGCGCATCGCGCAGCCCGGAGGGGAGGAGTCACTGAACGTCGCCGCCGCTGCAGCCATCTGTCTGCACGCCAGTGCTGCCGCGCCTTGAAGGCCGGGACCGCACCCTGGTGAGGCTATAATTCCGGGGTTTACCCGCACACTTTCCGCGACCACTGTCCCAGTGGTGTTGCGCGCCCGGCCTGAAGCCCTGACTCACCGAACCACTCCCTTTTCCTGGATCTCCGGGACGGGTCTGACGCGCGGGTTCGGCCCAGACATTCTGACGGGACGGCTGTACGAAAAGCGCTGCGGGTGCCTTCAGAACCTACCAGGAGAAAACCGTGCTTCCCGTCCACCCGAAAGCCCTCTTAGCGCTCGCCGACGGCACGGTCTTTACAGGCATCTCCATTGGCGCAACTGGTCAAACCGTTGGTG
>DAIOEI010000428.1:0-2499 GCA_036746335.1 Hydrogenophaga sp.
GTCAGGCCGATCTTGGGGTTCATCTGCACCTGGCGCAGACCGGCCTGGGTGATCTCGATCGGGTCTTCGGCGGTCCAGATTTTTTTCTCAGCCTTGTTCACCTCGGCCAGCATCGAGTGCAACGTGGTGGTCTTGCCGGAACCGGTCGGCCCGACCGCCAGCACCAGCCCGAAACTGCGCTTGGAAAAGTCGGCGATCGTGGCCAGGTCCCGGGCTTGCAGGCCCAGGCTGGCCAGCGGCAACGGTTTTGCCGAGTCAAGCAGCCGCAGCACCGCGTCCTCCAGGCCGCTGTGCGTGGGCATGACGGCCACACGCAGTTCCAGCGCATTCCCGCCGAATTCGGAGAAGTCGATCTTGCCGTCCTGGGGCCGGCGCCGCTCGGCGATGTCCAGCCGGGCCATGATCTTGATGCGCGAGACCAGCGACGCGCGCAACCGCGACGGCAGCCACAGATAGGGTTCGAGTTCGCCATCGCGCCGGAACCGGATCGCCGTCAACGCGTCGCCCGCGTTGGACTCGATGTGGATGTCCGACGCCTTGGTGCGGTGTGCCTCGGCAATCATCTGATTGACCAGCCGCACCATACCGGCAGATTCGGTGGCCGAAGCGGCCTGCTCGGATTCTCCGGCCGAACCCAGCTCTGCCATGGCCTGGATGACCAGCTCCTCCAATGCTTCGGTCTCGGTATGCTGGCCGCGCACCTCGGCCGACATCAATTGTCGCCGCACGTCTGCGGCCTGCTGAGCTGCGCCGCTGGAAGATGCAGCCCGCTCAATGCGGTCCTGAACCTCCAGGCGCCGCTCGATCGCATCCCGGCTGGCCCAGACCAAAAACACCGTGTGCCCCGTGATGTTGGAAATCTGTTCGCGAATCCCATCGTCGGTCGGCGCGCAAGAGGCCACAAACAACTGCTCGGCCGCAAAACCCAGCGGCACCACATGCAAGCCGTGGGCAGCACGCAGAGGCAACACTCGGAACGCCTGCGGGTCCAATTCAAAGCCCAGAACCTCGACTTCAGGCACACCCGCCACCCGGGCCAGTGCACGATGCCGCTCGTCGTCCGTCAGCAGCAGGCGGTCCACCAATTCTTGGGAGCGGGAGCGCAAGAGCATGGGATCTTCACGGTCCAAGGCATGCAGGGTGTCTTCGTCCAGCAGGTGCAAAACCCGCATGGCATCGCGCAAACTCAAGACAGGCTGACGCCGCTGCTGCTCCATGGCCAGCAACAAAGAAGGCAGATCGTGTGCCCTGGTGCGGTGGGCAACTTCAACGCTGGGCATGGCAGGCACTTTCATGGCAATTCCTTGCGGTTTCTGGTGAGCTTGCGTATGGTCCTTCCCTGCGCATGCGACCCAGCTTAGGGCAAACACCGCAGGGCCTCCTTGATCAGAGGCAAGTTTTCTGATGCCTTTCAGCTTACTGCACACACACCATGCCCTTCATGCCACCGCATTTCTTTTGCCGCAGCGCCACCCCTTCCCTGTTGGCCTGCCTGGTGCTCTGGGGCTGCCAGACACCGGCCAGTCTCCCCGTACAACCCGAAGGCAGCTCGGCGCTGCAGGCCAAAACCGGCTGGGCGCATCGCCAGCAGGCGGTCGCCGCAGCCAACCCGCTGGCCGCCCAGGCGGGCCTGGAGATCCTGCGCGCTGGCGGCAGCGCGGTGGACGCCGCCCTCGCGGTGCAGATGGTGCTCACACTGGTGGAGCCGCAGTCCAGCGGCATCGGCGGTGGCGCTTTCCTGCTGCACCACGACGGGCGGCGCGTGCAGGCCTTTGACGGGCGCGAAACCGCCCCGGCGGCGGTGGACGAACGCCTGTTCCTCGATGCCGAAGGCAAACCCCTGCCCTTCCGGCAAGCCGTGGCCTCGGGCCGCTCGGTCGGGGTGCCCGGCGCGGTGGCCATGTTGGCCATGGCGCACCAACAACACGGCAAACTGCCTTGGGCCCAATTGTTCGAGCCGGCGATCACGCTGGCCGAAAGCGGCTTCGCGGTCAGCCCGCGGCTGCACACCCTGCTCAAGAGCGAGACCGTGCTCCAGTCCGATCCGGTGGCCGCCCGCTATTTCTTCGGTGCCGATGGCCAGCCCCACCCGGTGGGTCACGTGCTCAAAAATCCGGCGCTGGCGGCGGTGTTGCGCGCCCTGGCCACCCAAGGGCCTGCCGCGTTGCACCAGGGCGTGGTGGCGCAAGCCGTGGTGGACAAGGTCCGGCAGCACCCGGCGCTGCCCGGCGCGCTGACTCTGGACGATCTGGCCCGCTATCAGCCCAAGGAGCGCGAAGCTTTGTGCCATGAACACACCGCCGCCGGGCGGGCCCTGCGCATCTGCGGCTTTCCCCCGCCCAGCTCGGGCGCGCTGGCTATCGGCCAGATCCTGGGCCTGCTCGCGCGCACGCCGCAAGGTGCGGTGCCGCTAGGCGCAACGCCCGGCGCAGACTGGCTGCACACCTACATGGAAGCCTCACGCCTGGCTTTTGCCGACCGCGCCCAGTACCTGGCGGA
>DAIOEI010000429.1:0-2497 GCA_036746335.1 Hydrogenophaga sp.
CAGCACGCTGGTGTTCACCAACACCCGCTCGCAAGCCGAGATCTGGTACCAGGCGCTGCTCGATGCGCGGCCCGAGTGGGCCGGGCAGATCGCGCTGCACCACGGCTCGCTCGACCGTTCGGTGCGCGAGTGGGTGGAGGCCGGGCTGAAGGCAGGCGAACTGCGCGCCGTGGTCTGCACCAGCAGCCTGGACCTGGGCGTGGACTTTCTGCCGGTCGAGCGCGTGCTGCAGATCGGATCGCCCAAAGGCATTGCGCGCCTGCTGCAACGCGCGGGCCGCTCGGGCCACGCGCCGGGACGGCCCTCGCGCGTGACCATCGTGCCCACGCACAGCCTGGAACTGGTCGAAGGCGCGGCCGCGCGCGCGGCGGTGCTGGCCGGGCAGATCGAAGCTCGCGACACACCACGCCAACCGCTGGACGTGCTGGTGCAGCACCTGGTCACCGTGGCGCTGGGCGGCGGCTTCACACCCGATGAGTTGCTGGCCGAAATCCGCACCACCGCCGCTTACGCAGACCTGCCCGACGACCCCTGGCGCTGGTGCCTGGACTTCGTCTCGCAAGGCGGCGCCTCGCTCGCCGCCTACCCGGACTACCACCGCGTCGTGCCCGACGAACTCGGCGTCTGGCGCGTGCCGGACGCGCGGCTGGCTCGCCGCCACCGCATGAACATCGGCACCATCGTGAGCGACGCGAGCATGGCGGTGCAGTACCTGGGCGGCGGCAAGATCGGCAACGTCGAGGAAAGCTTTGCCGCTCGCCTGAAGCCCGGCGACTGCTTCACCTTCGGCGGGCGCCTGCTGGAGCTGGTGCGCATCCATGACATGACCGCCTGGGTCAAACGCGCCACCGGCCGCAAGCCCGCCGTGCCGCGCTGGAACGGCGGCAAGATGCCGCTCTCGACCACGCTGGCCGACGCGGTGGTGGCGCAGCTGGCGCGGGTGCAGGCGGGTGGCGGTTGGGGCGACATCCACGACCCCGAGCTGCAGGCCGCCAAGCCCCTGCTCGAACTGCAGGCCCAATGGTCCGCCCTGCCCTCGCCCGAGACCTTGCTCGCGGAAGTAATGCACTCGCGCGAAGGCACGCACCTCTTTCTCTATCCCTTCGCCGGGCGCCACGCGCACCTGGGCCTAGCCAACCTGATCGCCTGGCGCGTGGCGCAGCGCGCGCCCAACACGTTTTCCATCGCGGTCAACGACTACGGATTTGAACTGCTGAGCGCGACCACGATCGACTGGCCCTCGCTGCTGCCCGACCTGCTGAAAGAGCAGACCAACGAAGCCACCTTGCTGGACCAAATCCTGCAGAGTCTGAACGCCAGCGAACTCGCCCAGCGCCGCTTTCGCG
The DNA here is from genome assembly GCA_036746335.1 of Hydrogenophaga sp. Taxonomy (GTDB): domain Bacteria; phylum Pseudomonadota; class Gammaproteobacteria; order Burkholderiales; family Burkholderiaceae_C; genus Hydrogenophaga. The sequence continues at coordinate 1,347 of DAIOEI010000429.1, forward strand.
AAATCGCCCGCGTCTCGGGCCTGATTTTTCAGAGCCACCCGGGCGAGAAGCGCAGCAGCCGCCAGCTGCAGGCTTCCAGCAGCCTGTTCTGGGAAGTCTTCCGCAAGTACGACCCCGGCAACCGGCTGCTGCAGCAGGCCCAAGCCGAGCTGCTGGCGCAGGAACTGGAACTGGGCCGCCTGCGCGAGGCGCTGCGCCGCATGGCGCGGCAGGCGCTGGTACTCAAGAACCTGGAGCGGCCCACCCCGTTCGCTTTTCCGCTGATGATCGAGCGCCTGCGCGAAAAGCTCAGCAACGAAAGCGTGGCCGACCGCATCGCGCGCATGTTGGCGCCGCTGGAGAAGGCCGCGGGCGGCAACGCCGCGAGCGATGCCGACACGGTGCGCGCGTCGCTCGCCTTCGGTCGCGAAGGCGCGCCCGACAAAGCGCCCCGGCCAGCACCCCGCGAGCGGCGCGCGCGCAGGCCAAGCGGGCCAAGGTAGTCGCCTTCGGGCTGCAGCCCCTCGGTAAAACCCCCACAATCCGGCCCTTTACGTTTTCAAAACCAAGCCCATGTCCCTCATCGTCCACCATCTGAACCACTCCCGCTCGCAGCGCCTGCTGTGGCTGCTCGAAGAGCTGCAACTGCCCTACGACATCCGCTTCTACGAGCGCGACAAAAGCACCATGCTCGCTCCGCCCGGGCTGAAATCCGCGCACCCGCTGGGCAAGTCGCCCGTGCTCGAAGACGGGCCGCTCAAACTGGTGGAGACCGGCGCCATCTGCGAGTACCTGGTCGAAAAAACCGGCCAGTTCGGCCCACCCGACAACGCCAGCGACGGTGGCGAAAGCCTGCGCCGCTACCGCCAGTTTCTGCACTACGCCGAAGGCTCGGTCATGCCGCTGCTGCTGCTCATCCTGGCGATGTCCAAGATTCCCATGGTGGGCCCGGTGGCGGTCAAGAAGGTGCAACCCATGTTGGACGTGCATCTGGACTACATCGAACAAGAGCTGGCCTCACGCCCCTGGTTTGCGGGCGAGCAGATCAGCGCCGCCGACATCATGATGAGCTTCCCGCTCGAAGCGGCCGCCTCGCGGGGCGGCCTGGGCGCCTCGCGCCCCGCCACCATGGCCTGGCTGGCAAAAATCCACGCCCGCCCGGCCTACCAGGC
>DAIOEI010000430.1:0-2489 GCA_036746335.1 Hydrogenophaga sp.
CCGAGGCCATGCATCAGGACATTGCCGCCTTGGGCATTGAGCCGCCAACACATGAGCCCAGAGCCACCGAATACGTGCCGCAGATGCTCTCTTTGATTGGGCAACTGGAGGCCAAAGGCTTGGCTTACCGTTCGCCAGATGGGGATGTGAACTTCGCCGTGCGCCGCTTTGCGGGCTACGGCAAGCTCTCCGGCAAGTCGCTGGACGATCTGCGGGCAGGCGAGCGGGTGGCTGTGGACAGCGAAAAACAAGACCCGCTGGACTTTGTTCTCTGGAAAGCCGCCAAGCCATGCGAACCTGCCGAAGCCCGCTGGTCGTCTCCGTATGGCGAAGGGCGGCCAGGGTGGCATATTGAATGCTCGGCAATGAGTTGTGCGTTGCTGGGTGAATCGTTTGACATCCATGGCGGTGGCGCGGACTTGCAGTTCCCGCACCATGAGAACGAAATTGCGCAATCCGAAGGCGCCAGTGGCAAGCCGCTGGCGCGTTACTGGCTGCACAACGGATTCGTCCGGGTGGACAACGAGAAAATGTCCAAGAGCCTGGGTAACTTTTTCACCATTCGAGAGGTGCTTGAGCGCTACGACGCCGAAACCTTGCGGTTTTTCATGGTGCGCACCCATTACCGCAGCCCGCTGAATTACAGCGATGTGCACCTGGACGACGCGCGCGCTGCACTGCGGCGGCTGTATACCGCCTTGGCCAGCGTGCCTGGCTTGCCGCCGCAAGCCGTGGACTGGCGTTTGCCCATGGCGGCCCGTTTCCGCGATGCCATGAACGAGGACTTCGGCACGCCCGATGCCGTGGCCGTGTTGTTTGAGTTGGCCAGTGAGGTCAACCGCAGCAAAGACACCGCTTCGGCAGCGCTCTTGCGCGGGCTCGGTGGTGTGCTGGGCTTGTTGCAGACCGATCCGGTCACTTTTTTGCGGGGCGAGTCAGGTGCGGATGGCGACGCACAAATCGAGCAATGGATCGTGGCCAGGGCCGCTGCCAAGGCCGCGCGCGACTTTGCCGAGGCCGACCGCATTCGCCAATTGTTGGCGCAGCAGGGCGTTGTGCTCAAAGACAGCCCCTCAGGGACCACCTGGGAGCGCGCCTGATGGCCACATCTTTATTGCCCGATGTGGGCCTTGATGCGCCCGTTTACTGGCAAGAAGCCTGTCGCCACCTGATGAAGCGCGACCGCGTGATGAAAAAGCTGATCCCACAACACGCGGGGGTCAGCCTGCAGTCCCGTGGAGATGCTTTCGTCACTCTGGCCCGCAGCATTGTGGGCCAGCAAATTTCGGTCAAGGCGGCGCAGTCGGTCTGGGAGCGCTTTGAGAAGCTGCCACGCAAGATGACACCGGCGGCGGTGCTCAAGCTCAAGGTAGACGACATGCGGGCGGCGGGGCTGTCGGCGCGCAAGGTGGAATACCTGGTAGACCTTGCGCTGCATTTTGCCAACGACCAGGTGCATGTACAGGCCTGGGCCAGCATGGACGACGAGGCCATCATCACCGAGTTGGTGGCCATCCGCGGCATTGGGCGCTGGACGGCTGAAATGTTCCTGATTTTTCACCTGATGCGCCCCAACGTGCTGCCACTGGACGACATTGGCTTGCAAAACGGCATCAGCCGGGCCTATTTTTCGGGTGAACCCGTCAGCCGCAGCGAGATCCGCGAAGTGGCTGCTTCCTGGGCGCCCTTCAGCAGTGTGGCCACTTGGTATATTTGGCGCTCTCTGGACCCGTTGCCGGTGAGTTACTGAGCATCGCTTTCCTCCCCGCGCGCCGTTCACACAAAGACCAAAGGAGTCATACCTTGGCCAAACGCAATTTTCTGGACTTCGAGCACCCGATCGCCGAACTCGAAAGCAAGATCGAGGAGCTGCGCTATGTGCAGAGCGAATCGGCGGTCGACATTTCGGAAGAAATCGACCAGTTGGCCGGCAAGAGCCTGCAACTGACCAAAGACATCTACAGCAGCCTCACACCCTGGCAGATCACCAAGATCGCGCGTCATCAGGACCGGCCGTACACCCTGGACTACGTGAATACCATCTTCACGCACTTCCAGGAGTTGCACGGCGACCGCCATTTCTCTGACGACCTGTCCATCGTCGGTGGTTTGGCCCGTTTCAACGGCCAGCCCTGCATGGTGCTGGGCCACCAGAAGGGGCGCGACACCAAAGAGCGCGGTCTGCGCAACTTTGGCATGACCAAGCCCGAGGGCTACCGCAAAGCCTTGAGGCTGATGAAGCTGGCTGAAAAATTCAAGCTGCCGGTTTTCACCTTCGTGGACACGCCAGGCGCCTACCCAGGCATTGATGCCGAGGAGCGCGGCCAGTCCGAAGCCATTGGCCGCAACATCTTCGAGATGGCACAGCTGGAGGTCCCGATCATCTCCACCATCATCGGTGAAGGAGGTTCTGGCGGCGCACTGGCCATTTCGGTAGCCGACCAGGTGCTGATGTTGCAGTACTCGGTGTATTCGGTGATCAGCCCCGA
>DAIOEI010000431.1:0-2485 GCA_036746335.1 Hydrogenophaga sp.
TGCTCAACCACGGGGCCGATCTTCGCGTGGTGCAGTTGCTGCTCGGTCATGCAGACATCTCCACCACCACCATCTACACCCATGTGGCCCGCGAGCGCCTGAAAAGCATTGTTGCGCAGCACCACCCGCGCGGCTGACGGTATGGCTGCCCAACGGGTATAACCCGCTCCATGGAAACGCTTTTTCAAACCCCGGCGGCCCAGGCCGCGCTGCTGGCCGCAGCGGGCGCCCTGGCCTTCTGGCTCAAAGACGTGCCGGGGTTGCTCGTGTCCTGGCTCAAGCGCTTTGTCATTTCCACGCTCAGCGTGGACTCGCGTGACGAGTTTCTGTTTTCCGCGCTGGTGGAGTACATGGACGCCCACCCTTCGCTGCGCCAGGTCAACCAGTTCACCGCGCGCAGCGTGCGCCAGGGCACGGCCTACCAGAGCCTGGAAGAAGACCTGCGCGCCGGCCAGGCGCCGCGCGCCTACCTCTCGCCCGGCGAGGGCCTGCACATCCTGTGGATCGACGGCCGGCTGGTCTGGATCCGGCGCGAACTGCAGGTGGGCCAGAGCGTGTTCGAGCGCATCAGCCTCTCGCACCTGGGCCGCTCGGGTGACTACCTGGCGACCTTTCTCCAGCGCGCCATCGATGCGCGCGCCAGCCGCGAGAGCGACACGCTCTCGGTCTACATCCCCAACCCTTTTCACGGCGGCGACTGGATGCGCGCGCGGCTGGGATCGCGCCGCCCGCTGGCGTCCGTCGTGCTCAAGGCGGGCCAGGCCGAGGCCCTGCTGGCCGACCTGCAGCGCTTTTACACGGCGCGCGAGCGTTATGCCGATCTGGGCATTCCGTGGCGGCGCGGTTACCTGCTGTACGGCCCGCCTGGCACCGGCAAGACCTCGCTGGTCACGGCGCTGGCGTCCGAGCTGCACCTGAACGTGTGCACGCTGAGCCTGGCTTCGCCGGTCGTCACCGATGAAAAGATCCACACCCTGCTGGCCGCCGTGCCGCAGCGCTCGCTGCTGCTGATCGAAGACGTGGACGCCTTCTTCCGCCAGCGCGACGCGGCGCACAGCCAGGTCAAGCTCTCCTTCTCGGGTTTCCTCAACGCGCTCGACGGCGTGGCCACGCAAGAAGGCAACGTGCTGTTCATGACCACCAACCACGCCGACCGGCTGGACGAGGCGCTCATCCGCGCCGGGCGCATTGACGAGCGGGTGGAGCTGGGCGCCTGTGACGAAGACCAGCTGCGCCGCCTGTTTCTGAAGTTCCAGCCCGACGAAGCTGCCGCCCAGGCCTACGCGGCCGAGAACGCCGACAAGGCCCTGTCACCGGCGCAGGTGCAGGCTGACTTGATGCGGCGCTTTGACGCATTGAGCGCCTGAACTTTTCCGTCCGCCGACGGCTGCAGCGAAGAGGCGTGGGGGCTCTACGGCTTTCCCCACAACTGCTCCAGCCGCGCATCGCGCCCGCAGCGGGAGCGGTAGTGCTTGTACCGGATCGGGTTCTTCAGGTAATAGTCCTGGTGGTATTCCTCGGCCACATAAAACTGGGTGGCGGCGGCGATCTCGGTGACGATCGGTTCTTTGAAGGGCTTGCTTTTCTGCAACGCGGCCAGTGACCGTTTCACCACCTCTGCCTGCTCGGCGTCGTGGGTGAAGATCGCCGAGCGGTAAGGGTTGCCAGAGTCGCAGAACTGGCGGTCCTTGGTGGTCGGGTCGATGGTGCGCCAGAACTTCTCCACCAGGCTGGCGTAGCTCACCTTGGCTGGGTCAAACACGATCTCGACCGCCTCGGCGTGGCCGGTGTTGTTGCGGGTGACTTGCTGGTAGGTGGGGTTGGCCAGCGTGCCGCCGATGTAGCCCGAGGTGGTGGAGATGACGCCGGGGACCTTGTCGAAGTCGGCCTCCACGCACCAGAAGCAGCCGCCAGCGAAGGTGGCCTTGGCCGTGGCGGGCGCCGTCTGGGCGTGGGCTGCGCCGCTGAGCAGGGCCGCGCCCGTGAACACGGCCAGCAGGCTGCTTTGCCAGCGCGCGTTCATGCGGACGCCTTGAAGGTGAGTGCCACGCCGTTGTTGCAGTAGCGTTTGCCGCTGGGCTTGGGGCCGTCGTTGAACACGTGGCCCTGGTGGCCATCGCAGCGCACGCAGTGGTATTCGGTGCGTGGAAAGATCACCTTGTAGTCGGTTTTGGTGCCCAGTGCGCCGGCCAGCGGCGTGTGAAAGCTCGGCCAGCCGGTGCCGCTCTCGTACTTGGTGTCGGACGAAAACAGCGGCAGATCGCAGCCGGCGCAGTGGTAGGTGCCCTTGCGCTTCTCGGCGTTGAGCGGGCTGCTGCCGGGGCGCTCGGTGCCTTCCTCGCGCAACACGTGGAACTGGGCGGGCGTCAGGCGCTTTTTCCACTCGGCAGCGCTGAGCTTCCAGGGGTCGGTGGCGGCCACCGCTTGGGCCATTGGCGTGATGGCCTGCGAACCCAGGCCGAGCAGTGACAGCAATTTCATGGTC
>DAIOEI010000432.1:0-2484 GCA_036746335.1 Hydrogenophaga sp.
GCGACCTGGACCTGGCCTCGCGCTACGGCATCCGCCTGATCGCGGTGCACCGCAAAAACGTGTCGATGGCCAACATCGGCGATGACTTCCAGCTTCAGTTTGGCGACGTGCTGCTGGTGGAGGGTCCGCCCAGCCAGATTCAGCGCTTTTGTGACAACGGAGACCTGTTCGCGATCACCGAGCGCAAGCCCGCCCAACAGCGCCGCGCCAAGGCGCCGGTGGCCTTGGGCACCATGGTGGGTGTGATGGCGCTGGCCGCGCTGGATGTGATGCCCATCGAAGGGCTGGCGCTGATCGGCGCGGTGCTGGTGGTGCTGACCGGCTGCCTCAAGCCGGACGAGGCCTACAAGTCCATCGAGTGGCCGATTCTGATGCTGATCTACGGCATGCTGGCGGTGAGCGTGGCCATGCGCGATTCGGGCCTGTCGGCGCTGGCCGCGCAGGCGCTGGTGCACTGGGGCGGCGGCCTCTCGCCCTGGCTGGTGCTGTCGCTGGTGATCCTGGCCACGTCCATCGCCACCGAATTCATCAGCAACAACGCGGTGGCGGTGCTGTTCACGCCGGTGGTGATCGGCGTGGCGCTGGAGCTGGGCGTGGACCCGCGCCCCTTTGTGGTGGGCGTGATGTTTGCGGCCAGCGCCAGCTTTGCCACCCCAATCGGCTACCAGACCAACACCCTGGTCTACAGCGCAGGTAACTACCGCTTCAGCGACTTCGCGCGCCTGGGCGTGCCCATGAACCTGATCGTCTGGGCGGCATCCAGCTTGCTGATTCCGCTGTTCTGGCCGTTTGGACCGGGTTGACACCGGGTTGACGCTTGCCCTGTATGGGCGCCGCCTCATGCGGCGCGCTTGCGCTTTTACTGCCGCAGCGGCCGCTAGGGGTTTGCCTGGGCCAGCAAGCTGTCCAGCGCTTTTTGCAGTTCGGCGGTGTTCGCGGGCAGGTGTACCGTGCCAACCAGGCTCCCCTTCGCCGAAAACATCACGACAGAACCATTGGTGGCACCAAAGCGGCTGCCAAAGGCTTGCCCGTGCGGAGCGCCCAGAGGCGCCACCAGGAAGGCAATGCGTTCGGCGTATTCATCACGCAAGTCGTCCATCATCGCCATGACCGCCATACCGCCCATGGACTGGATGTCATAGGCCAGCACCAGCGCAGGCTTGCCTTGCCCGATGCGACCGAGGTCGGTCGGATACGGGCTGCGCGGCAACTGGCTCCAGACCAGCGCGAGGACGGCGCCGATGATGGCCGTGTAAATCAGCCATTTGCGCATGCGCGAAGGCCCGCTGCGTTGAACGTTTGTCATGGATCTCGCTCTCAAACAAAAAACCGGTTGGCAGCCATATGGCCAGCCCCGACCCGATAGGGTGAATGGTAAACACGGAGCACCCAAAACAGGATGCCACCTAGAATGCCTGAAAAATGTTGGAAACAACTTGTGCTGGTTCTCCGTTTCGTGCAGCCCCCAGCAGATTGGTTCCCGGCACACCGCCACCAAGCCACCTTCGATGACGGACTCTCTGCTGGCGCCCTTTCTTTCTGCTCAAGACCTTGCCTGTGAACGCAGCGAACGCCTGCTGTTCAAGCGCCTGAACTTCTCCCTGGCAAGACAACAATTGCTGCTGGTGCAGGGCGGCAATGGCCAGGGAAAAACCAGCCTGCTGCGCTTGTTGACCGGCCTCGGGCGGCCAGATGCGGGCGAGGTGCGCTGGCGCGGCGAGCCGATCACCCGGTGCCGTGAAAGCTATCACCGGGAAATGGCTTATCTGGGCCATGCCAACGGCATCAAGGACGACCTCAACCCGGTTGAGAATCTGCGTTTTCACGGCGCCTTGCACAGCCGGGCCTTCGACCATGACCAAGCGGTGGCAACGCTGCAGCGCCTGGGCCTGTCCCGCTGTCTTGATCTGCCTTGCCGCGCGCTGTCGTTCGGCCAGCGCCGCCGCGTGGCTTTGACCGCCCTGCTGCTTGCCGGCGCGAGCCTCTGGATACTGGACGAGCCCCTCACCGGGCTGGATGTGCACGCGGTCGCCTTGGTGGAGGGGCTGATCCGTGACCACCTTCAGGCGGGGGGCATGGTGGTGGCCACCACCCACCAGGTGATGAATCTGGAGGGCGTCAACGTACAGCGCCTGGTGGTTGGCCGGGTGGCCACGCCTGACGGCATCAGCGCAGAAAGCCACTGAGATGGGGTATTTTTTCTGGAGCGTGCTGCTCCGCGACCTCACGCTGGCCGCTCGGCGGCGCAGCGACTGGCTCACCGCACTGTTTTTTTTCGTGATGGTGACGAGTCTGTTTCCGCTGGGGGTCGGGCCAGAACCCGAGCTGCTGCAGCGCATCGGCCCGGGCGTGTTGTGGGTAGCTGCCACCCTGGCTTCTTTGCTGTCTTTGTCGAGGCTGTTCGAAGACGACCACCGCGATGGCAGTCTGGAGCAGATGGTGCTGTCGCCGCAATCGACCGTGCTGCTGGTGCTGGGCAAGGCC
>DAIOEI010000433.1:0-2481 GCA_036746335.1 Hydrogenophaga sp.
CCGGCGCGCGCGCCGACCACGCGGTGCGGCTCGTCTTTGTGGAACACGGCCAGCGCGTAGGCGCCGTGCAGTTGGGCCACCGCCGCCTGCAGCGCCGCAAAAATGTCGCCCTCGTACAACGAGTCCACCAGGTGGGCGATCACCTCGGTATCGGTCTGGCTCTCGAACACATAGCCCCTGGCCTGCAGCGCGGCGCGCAGCTCGTCGTGGTTTTCGATGATGCCGTTGTGCACCAGCGCCACCCGGCCGGCCGAGCCGTTGGTGGAGCTGTTGGCCGGGCCGTGGCTGAAATGGGGGTGGGCGTTGTGCACCGCAGGCGCACCATGGGTGGCCCAGCGGGTGTGGGCAATGCCGGTACCGCTGGCGATCTGCTCGGTTTTCACCTGATCGGCCAGCTCGGCCACCCGCGCCGTGCTGCGCGCGCGCTGCAGGCCGCCGCTGTGCACCGCCACGCCGCAGGAGTCGTAACCGCGGTACTCCAGCCGCTGCAAACCCTGCACCAACACGGGAACCACATCACGCCCCGAAACGCCCGCCACGATGCCACACATGCACTTCTCCAACCGTTGTTTGAAGATCCGATGCTAGTGACCATGATTTGGAATTTGTGATCAAATTTTGTGACTTAATAGGTGTAAAATTTCATTTAGCAGAAGCAATGTAGAAAAATTTCATGAGTTTATCGATTTCGGAATCAGAGTTCATGGACGAGGCTGACTGGCGGCTGCTGGACCTGCTGCAAACCGACGCCACGCTGAGCAACCAGGCGCTGGCGGAGCGCGCCCATGTGTCGCCGCCCACCAGCCTGCGTCGCATCAAGCGGCTGCGCGAGCGCGGTCTGATCGAGCGCCAGGTGGCGCTGCTGCAGCCGGACCGGCTGGCCGCGCACCTGGGCCACGGCCTGACCGCGCTGCTGGAGATCACGCTGGAGCGGCAAGGCGCGGACCACCTGGACGCGTTCGAGGCACGCGCCGTGGCGGAGGCGGCGGTGCAACAGTGTTACCGCGTGAGCCCGGGGCCGGATTTCATGCTGGTGGTCCACACGCCCGACATGCCGGGGTATCTGGCGCTGGCGCAGCGGCTGTTCACCAGCGATGCCAATGTGCGCAACGTGAAGGCGTTTTTCAGCGTCAAACGCGCCAAGTTTGACCCGCGCCTGCCTCTGCCCACGGCTGCAAGCAAGGGAAACAAGAGGTAAGAATGTGTGAGTTGTAGTCTTTTTGGACTACCTGTTCTTAAAATCCGGGTTGTTTTTGAGCATGTTGTCATGCTCATGCTGAAAGGAGTCCACATGCTGGCTATCGGGATAGTTTTGGTTTTGGCATTGATGGCCGTGGCCTTGGCCGTCTGGGCGTTCAAGCGCTTTGCGCGCAGGCCCTCGGGGCGGGAAGACCGCTACATGCCCGAGCGCATTCTTTCGCCGGAGCAGACCAGCATGCTGGCCTACCTGCGCGAGACTTTCCCCGGCCAGGTCGTGTTGCCCAAAGTGCAGCTCAGCGACATGCTCTCGATCCGGCGCTCGGGCGACCGCAAAAGGGCGCAGCAGCGCTTGCAGCAAGTGGTGGATTTTGTGGTCTGCAACGAAGACGGGCGGCCCGCGTTTGCGTTCGACGTGGAGCAATACCACCTGAGCAATGCCAAGGCCAAAGGGCATGAAGTCAAGATGAAAAACCGCGTCCTGAAGACAGCCGGGGTGAGGTTTGTGTTCCTGAAGAATGCCATCCACCGCATGCCCTCGCCCAACGAATTCCGCCGCCAGCTCGACCTCGCCGAACTGCCGCAACCCAAGCCCATCGACCCGAACCTTTCGGACAGCGTGCGCCAGCAACTCGAAGCGAAGATGTCGGCCTACGACCAGCACATGTTCCCCACCACAGGATTCCGCGAGTCTGAGGTGATGGGGCTGAGCGGCTTGATGAATCTGGGCAAGGAAGGCGGAAGAAGCAGCGCGGAAGCTGTCAAGCGCCCTGTGCAGAAGGCGGCGAGCCCAGCGTCTGCGCCACCGGCCACAGTGACCGAGCTACCCACCTTGCGACAACGGGCCTGATCACGAACCCAGCCCGTTCCCGCCCGCAGCCTTGAGGCGGAGCGCCTGTTTTCAAAACACTCCAGCTTTTTTGACGGGCCGCTCCCAGTTGGCCACGCTCAACTGCTTGCCCCGCGCCACACTCAGGGCGCCGGGCGGGGTGTCTTTGGTGATGGTGGAGCCGCCGCCGATGGTGCCGCCCGCCCCCAGGGTCACCGGCGCCACCAGCACACAGTTGCTGCCCACGTGCACGTCGGCCTCGATCACGGTGCGGTGCTTGTTGGCGCCGTCGTAGTTGGCGGTGATGCTGCCGGCACCGTAGTTCACCCGCTCGCCCACGGTGGCATCGCCCAGGTAGGCCAGGTGGTTGGCCTTGGCGCCCGCGGCCAGGGTGCTGTTTTTCACTTCGACGAAGTTGCCGATGTGCACCTCGGTGCCCAGTTGTGCACCCGGGC
>DAIOEI010000434.1:0-2479 GCA_036746335.1 Hydrogenophaga sp.
TAGTGGCGAAAGCTCTGAACGCAATCGTCAGGTGACGCAACAGGCTCAAGAAAGACGCGAGCGTGAACAGGTAGCAAAGGTTTGCGCCAGATTCAGCCCTGGCGATACCGGCACTGTTCGTGGCCCGAGTAGGTTGTCCATGGACGTTAATTACGTTGTTCGGTATGTCAACGCTTCCAAGGGAACGATCACCATTGAAGCAACGTCAAGCGGTCAATTGAATATGAACCGCGGTGAGATGCGGCAGGTCAATTGTTCCGAGGTCGGTTCTGATGGACGCATTGAGATTTACTACAAGTAAACCCTATTGATTCGGCCTCCTTCAAAGTCGAGACTTTTTCAGTAGCGGCAGTGTCGGGCAAGTGATACGAAAACTAAGGCTTCATGGTGTCGAATCAATAGGGAAACTCCGCAAACTCGCCTCAGAGGTGTGGCCGATATAAGCCCCTGTTAGCAGCAAGCCTCCGAACTTAATTTGCTCGGTCGGTGGATTCAAGCCTTGACGCTGTTCAGGCGCAACATCAGCGTCATGGAGTGCAGTGGCGATTCCTGGAACCCGTAGTGCTCATAAAACGCTTTAGCCTGTTCGTGCAGCGCATGCACCAGCAAAGCGCGCACGCCGGTGTGTTGCGATACGGCAATGGCTCGATGAACCGCATCCTGCAACAGGGCCGCCCCCAGCTGGATGCCTTGTGCCCGACGATCCACCGCCAGCCTGCCCAGCACCATGACGGGAATTGGGTCAGGCATGTTGCGTCGCACCGGGCTGGTTGCTGTTGTGTGGGCCACCGCTCCAGCGGCCAGGGCATAAAAGCCGCGCACCCGCTGTTTATCGTCAACAACCACAAAGGTCCTGCTGGCCCCGCTGAGTTGGTTGTTCAACGCCCGGCGTTTCAGCCACTCATCCAGCGCTGGCTCACCGCACTCAAAATCACCCAACAGATGCACAGCCGCCAGTGGCTGCGGCGCGGACAGATTCAAGCTCATGTGGGTTGACTGTCCCACGGTGCCTTGACGGCCATCAGTCGCTCAAGACCCGCATTGGCACTGAGCGGCGCGTCGAGTAGGGCGGTGAACCGCTGGAATTTTTCGGCATCCAGACCAAAAAACACCTGGTCGAGCAATACCGATTGCGCACGCTCGCAAGCGGCTTCTAGCATGAAGTCAGAACGGTTCTTGCCAAGCAGCGTGGCGGCGTGATCAATGAGATCTCGCTGCTCTGGCAAGGCACGTAAATTGATGGCTGCGGCGCGCATGGTGACCTTTTTTGTGTATTTAATAGATATACGAATAATAGGTGAGTGTGTAGCTGTTGTCAATACGCAAGGCGGCGGCATCATCGGCCTAGAAATGGGCACGGTTTACAGCATGCTGGGCGCACGCCTGGACGTTGTGGAAATGATGGACGGCCTGATGCAAGGTGCTGACCGCGATCTGGTTCGTCATTGGCGACATCGTGGGCCAGCCCATGCTGGCGCACAAAGCGGTACACGAAGCGCATGTGACAGCCGAAGTGATTGCCGGTGAACTGCAAGGCAACAAAGAATTGGCAGCCGTTGCGTTCAACGCCCGCGTCATCCCATCGGTGGCCTACACCGACCCCGAAGTGGCCTGGGTGGGCCTGACGGAAGACCAGGCCAAAGCGCAAGGTATCAAGGTCAAAAAAGGCCTGTTCCCTTGGACGGCCTCAGGCCGCGCCATCGCCAATGGCCGCGACGAAGGCGTGACCAAACTGCTGTTTGACGACAGCCCCGAAGCCCACGGCCACGGCAAGATCCTGGGCGGCGGCATGGTCGGCACCCACGCGGGCGACATGATTGGCGAGATCGCGCTGGCCATTGAGATGGGTGCAGATGCCGTAGACATCGGAAAAACCATCCACCCGCACCCCACGCTGGGCGAGAGCATTGGGATGGCGGCTGAGGTGGCGCACGGATCTTGTACGGATTTGCCGCCTGCGAAGAAGTAAACCAGCCTTCAAGCTACCTTGACAAAGCCCGAATCGGTAACGGTTCGGGCTTTGAGTTTTCTGTACCAAATTAGTCACCGCAGAACAGAGTTGGTCGCGCTAGGTATCGGCATGCGCAGCCCGCCACGCCTGTGCTTGCTCTGTACCCCCAGTAATTTCAACCAGCACATGGCCCACATAGTTCATCACATGGGGTGTGTTGGATCGCTGTGCCGCCGCCAGCGCAGCCAGCAGTACGTGGTCACGCTCTTGCTCACGTTGCAGGGCATGTAGGCATCTCGCCAGCTCTGCCAGCGTGTAACTCAAGCCCATTTGCTCTTGCTCCCTTTGATAAAAGCCCAATGCTTCCATATAAATAGCCAATGCAGGCTTCCAGCTCTCTGACTCACGCTCCAGATCGCCCAGCGCCTGAAGCGTGTTGGCCTGGCCCAGACCGTCGCTTTCCTTCCTGTACAAGGCCAGCGCCTGCTCGTACAGCTCGCGCGCCTTGCCCACCTCGCCAAGCCGACT
>DAIOEI010000435.1:0-2479 GCA_036746335.1 Hydrogenophaga sp.
ACAACGTCAAGCCCGGCAACCTGGTGGTGGAACGGCAGTTCGGTTACCTGGAGTTTCATGGCCAGTCGTCTTCTTCGGTCAAGTCCGCAGGGGCCGCCGTGCTGGAGGCGATGGGCGTGAGCGAAAAAAGCGCCCTCAAACCCGAGATCCTGGCGTCCAAGGTGATCGACCGGGTGGACGGTTACCACGCCTTTCTCATCAACCGCAGCAAGTCCGGCAGCATGCTGCTGCCCGGCGAGTCGCTCTACATCATGGAGATGACCACCTCGTCGTACGCGCTGCTGGTGGCCAACGAGGCGGAGAAATCGGCCAACGTGAAACTGGTCGATTGCCGCTTCATGGGTCCGGCCGGGCGGCTTTACCTGTCGGGCAACGCCTCTGACGTGCGGGCCGCCGCCACCGTGGCCGAGGCGGTGATCCGTGAAGCGAAAGGTGCAGCATGAGCGCCGAGGCCTTGCGCGAGCAGATCCGGGCGCAGGTGCGCACCGCTGTGGCGGCTCACACCGCTCCTGACCAGGGCGCCGCTGTGGCGGCCCTGATGCAGCGCTTTGAAGCCGGTTACGCCACCGCCAACGCCGAGGCCATCGTCGCCTGCTTTGCGCCCGATGTGGTGTGGACCCTGCCCGACGCACGCGTGCTCAACGGGCGCGCGGCCTGCCTGGCATTCTTGACGGAACGTTTTGCCAGCCCCGCAGGCCCGCAGTTTTCCGACTCGCGCATGCACGTGCTGGGCCAGACCGTGGTGCAAAACTACAAGGTCAGCCTGCCCCTGCCCGGCGGCCAGACGGTTGCCCTGGACGGCACCGACGTGTACCAGATCCGTGACGGGCTGATTGCGCGCAAAGACGCGTACTGGAAACAGATCGGTGCGGGCAAGCCGGGCACAGCCGCCGCACCAGCGGCCCCGGGCGCGGCTTCCGCTGGCGTGGTGGTTCCCTTGCGCGTGGGCTCGGCCGCAGACGCCCGGGTCCTGATCGACCTGTTCAAGCGCCTGGCCGCCAGCCCGGCACTGCTGCAAGCGGCGCAGTCCGGTCTGTTGCGCTTTGACCTGCGGGTGGACGACGCCGCCGCCACAGCCGTTGCCGCTGAGCCCCCCGCTGCGGCATCTGCGGTGTCTGGCACCTCGGCCATGGCCGCGACCACCGCCATCGACCCGGCGACCTGTTGTGCGTCGTGCAAGGCGGGCAAGCCCTGCGAGTGCCAAGGCGACCCGTGCGACGTCCACGATCACCAGACCGGGCAAGTACCCGAGCTGCAGGGTGTGATCGGCGAGAGGTTGCTCAAAACTTTGCCACCCGGCGTGAAAACCGTGCGGCTGCACCCCAGGGCGGTCATGACCCCCTTGGGCAGGGAAGCGCTGCGCAAGCGCGGTATCACCATTGATCGAGGAGCACAGCCATGAAAACCGGAACCGTGATCGGCCGCATCGTGGCCAGCAAGCGCCTGCCCGAGCTGCCTGCGGGCGCCTTGCTGGAAGTGCAGCTGGACTACCCCAAAGACGTGGTCGTGTGCTACGACCCGCTGGGCTGTGGCATCGGCGAGCGCGTGATGATCACCATCGGTGCGCCCGCAGCCTGGTGGTTTGCGCCCGCACAGCAGCGCGTGGTGGCCGACGCGCTGATCATTGCCTCGCTCGATAACTACGACACGCCCACGCCCATGCGCTGAGGGCGGGAACGTTTTTTTCCTTTTCCCAACCCGTTGTTTTTCAACTTTTTTCAGGAGACTTTCATGTCACAAGCCATCGGAATGATCGAGACCAAAGGTTACGTGGGCGCCTATGTGGCTGCTGACGCCATGGTCAAGGCCGCCAACGTCAACATCGTGGGCAAGAAGGAAGTGGGCGGCGGTCTGGTCGCCATCATCGTCGCGGGCGACGTGGGTGCCGTGAAGGCCGCTACCGAGGCCGGTGCCGAAGCCGCTGGCGCCGTCGGTGAGGTGGTGTCCTGCCATGTCATCCCGCGCCCGCACGCCGACGTGCAAAAGGCCTTTGACGGCCAGTGATCCTGGACCGTCGTCTTCAAGGAGGCCGCATGGCCACAAGCAAAAAAGCGGCAGCGCCCGCCAGACCGGCGGCCGAGCTTCGGGTCTACCTGACGCTGACCGATCTGCAGCCCCAGTTCTCTTCGTGGATGAGTTCGCCCCTGGGCGCGCGCGGCTACGTGGCGATGCAGGGCACCCATTCGCTGCTGGTGGAGATCGCCCCGGGGCTCTCGATCCAGCGGGTGATTGACCTGGCCTTGAAGGCCGAACCCACGCTGGAGCCTGGCATTCTGGCGGTGGAGCGGCAGTTCGGTGTGCTGGAGTTGCACAGCAACGACCGCGCCGCGCTGGAGCGCGCAGGCCAGGTGATCCTGGACTGGATGCAGGCCCGAGCCGAGGACCAGTTGCGACCGCAACTGCTCTACAGCGACATTCTGGAGAACGTGACCGATCAGCACGCGGTGCTGATGAACCGCACGCGCCAGGCCAGCATGGT
>DAIOEI010000436.1:0-2478 GCA_036746335.1 Hydrogenophaga sp.
TCTTGTGACAGCTGGGTGCTGGAAAGCTCGGCTTGGAGATCTTTCATCTGGTCCCGGTATACCGCCAGGTTGATTTCGCGGCGGGCGGCTTTGCTGCGCTCGGCGTTGCTGTTGCGCAGCAGATAAGGCAGCACAAAGGCCAGGGCAAGGGCCACAGCGGCCGCCGCAGCTGCCCAAAAAAAGGTGATGGACCAAAACAGATTCATGGCTTGTCTTCCAGCAGGCGGGCCGCAGCAGCGATCTTTTCACTGGAGACCGGTGTACCTTTGAAGGTGCGGCGCGCGCGCAGCGCCATGAACCAGACCAGCACACCAAAACCCAAAAACACAAACGGACCGATCCACAAAAGATAGGTCACGGGTTTGAAGGGTGGGCGAAAGAGGACGAAGTCGCCGTAGCGCGAGGTCAGGAAGCTGAGCACCTCCTGATCGGTCTTGCCGGCCTTCATCAGCTCGCGAATTTCCTGGCGCATGTCGTTCGCCAATTCGGCCGGCGAATCCGACAAGGCTTCGTTCTGGCACACCACGCAACGCAGTTCGCGCGAGAGCTGGGTCAGGCGGGCCTCGATCTCCACATCGGCAAACAGCGGCTGCGCAGTCGGCGCGGCAGCGGCGGCAGGGGAGGTCGGGTTGTTGGCCCATACGGGCAAAGCCCAAGCCAGGAAAAGAACCGGTAGCCACTTTTTCATCAGGCGGGACGTCATGCGCCCAACTCCTTGAGTTTCGGAACAAATTTGTTGAGCCACACATCCAGGTCGATGGGGCCCACGTGTTTGAGCCGGACAGTGCCGGTCTGGTCAATGAGGTAGGTTTCCGGCGTTCCTGTCACGCCCCAGTCGATCCCGACCCGGCCAGACAGATCGTCGGGCACAGCCACATAGGGGTTGCCGGTTTGCACCAGCAGGCGCTCGGCCTCGCGGTTCTTGTCCTTCCAGTTGAGACCCACGATGGGCGGGGCTGTCCGGCTCTCGGTCAGCGCCATCAACAATTGGTGCTCGACCCTGCAAGACACGCACCACGGCGCCCAGACATTGAGCATCCAGACCTGGCCCTTCATGTCGGCCGTGCTGAAGGGCTTCTCGGCATTGCCGACCACCGGCAATGTGAACACGGGCGCCGCCTTGCCGATGAAAGGCGAGGGCACCTCGCGCGGGTTCAGGAACAGGCCCTTGGCAAAGAAGCCCACCAGCACGAAGAAAAAAACCAGAGGAAGCCACCGTTTCATGGGTCAGGCTCCTTGCGCGAGCGTTGCAGACCGCTCACGCGCCTTGACGCCAATGCGGTAGCGCCGGTCTGCGGCGGCCAGCAAACCACCCACCACCATGAGCAAAGAACCCAGCCACAGCCAGTTGATGAACGGCTTGTAGTACAGCCGCACGGCCCAGGTGGTCAGCTCTTCGTTCAGCGGCTCACCGAGCGAAACGTACAGGTCGCTGAACATGCTCGGGCGCACGGAGGCCTCGGTCATCACCGAGCCCGAGCGGTTGTAAACGCGCTTCTCCGGACGCAGCGTGAACTGTTCGTCTCCGTCTTTCTTGACGATGACGGTGCCACGGGTGGCCTGGTAGTTGGGGCCTGCATAGTTCTGGGTGCCCATGAAGGTCAGGGTGTAGCCTGCCATCTGCGCCTGATCGCCAACGTTCATGCGCACGTCCAGCTCCTGCTCGTAGTTGACCACCATGGTGATACCAGCCACGCCAACGGCCAGCCCGAGGTGCGCCAGA
This sequence comes from Hydrogenophaga sp., assembly GCA_036746335.1. Lineage (GTDB taxonomy): Bacteria > Pseudomonadota > Gammaproteobacteria > Burkholderiales > Burkholderiaceae_C > Hydrogenophaga. Next base: position 1,724 of record DAIOEI010000436.1, read on the forward strand.
TGCATGCCCCAGAAGGCGCGGGGCAGGTTGAGCAACTGGTTGGGATTTTTTACCCGCTCGCGAAATGCGATCAGCACCGTCAGTGCAATCCAGGCCGACAGCCCCAGCCCCAGCACCGCCCAGGGCTTGTAGCCGTCTAGAGTCAAGGGCAACAGAAGGCCGGTGGCCATGGCAATCGCCAGCGCCCACTTCAGCCGATGCAACACATCGGGCACGCTGTCGCCCTTCCAGCGCATGAGTGGGCCGACCCCCATCAAGAACAGGGCAGGGGCGATCAGCGGCACAAAAACCGCATTGAAATACGGCGGGCCCACCGACAGCTTGCCCATGCCCAGCGCATCGATGAACAGCGGATAAAGCGTGCCCAGCAGCACCGCAGCGACCGAGGCCACCATCATGACGTTGTTGGCCAGCAGCATCGATTCGCGCGAGAACCAGGTGAAGGCGCCGCCAGCCACCATGCGGGGCGAGCGCCAGGCAAACAAGGCGAGCGAGCCGCCCACCACCACCAGCATGAAGCCCAGGATATAGGCCCCGCGCTGCGGATCGACCGCAAACGCATGCACCGAAGACAGCACGCCCGAGCGCACCAGGAAGGTTCCCAGCAGCGAGAGCGAAAACGTCATCAACGCCAGCAGCACGGTCCAGGCTTTGAAGGCGCCGCGCTTTTCCGCCACCGCCAGCGAATGGATCAGGGCGGTGCCCGCCAGCCAGGGCATGAAAGAAGCGTTTTCCACCGGGTCCCAGAACCACCA
>DAIOEI010000437.1:0-2477 GCA_036746335.1 Hydrogenophaga sp.
TCAGAGCTGGTCAAGATCGACCTTCACCGCCCGGGACGGATCGGCCAGGCGCTGGGCCGCCTTTCGGTAGAGGTCGCTGTCGGCCAGCTCTTCCATCATGGCCTCGAACAGTTGCGGCTCGATCATGTAGAAAGCGGGACGGTTGTGGTTGAGCACGGCCACCGGGCGGTTGCGCGACTCGCGCAGCACGGCAGCTGGGTTCTTTTTGAACTCGGACATGCTCACGGACAGATTGGCGTAGACGGTCTGCATCAAATGACTCCTGAATTGGCGCTGAATTTAGCACCAACATTAGCTCGAATCAAGTTTCTGGCGGGGACCTGGATGAAAACCCTCAGCGCCCCAGCTTCTGCGAGCGCCACTGCTCCAGCTGGCGCTGATCGTCGGCGGCTTCGGCTTCGATGCTGTCCTGGGGCAGTTGCTTCAGGCACTCGGCGTAGGCAGCGGGGTCGAGCGGCGGCGTGGCGGGTTCGTCGGCCGGTGGGCCTTGCGGCGAGCGGCCATCCCAGGTGAAGCGGTTGCCGTGCTGTGGCGGATCGGGCTCGCAATCGTTTTTGTAGAGCGGCGGGGTTTCGGCGGTGAAGGCGTCGAACACGATGGTTTTTTCAAACACCAGCGTTTGGCCCCTGGGCGGAGGCGGCAGCGGGGGCATCTGCCGCACCGCCTGACGGGCGCGCTGCTCGACCTCGGGCGAGGTGGCCCAGAGGGTGTCGAGCCGGGCGATCTGGCCGCTGGAGGCGATTTCAATGCGGAAACGCACGCTGCCCTGCCCCGGGCCTTCGTGGGCGGTGCCCATGAGGCTGCGCACCTGCTGGCCCCAGTTGTGGCGGTAGCGCTTGGCGTTCTTGGGGGTGTAGGTGGCGGCCAGCGCCCATTCTTCGGCGCTGGGGGCGGGCGGCGCTTCCATGTAGGCCCCGCCCGTCGGCGGCGGCGGGGCGGCCGCGACCGCCGGCGTTGGGACGGCTACGGGCGCGGGTGGCTTCACCTCGGGCGCTGGCGAAGGCGCTGGGGGCGGCGGGGGTGGCTCGGGAGCCGACGGCGGGTCCTCGGGCAGGATGTCTGCCATGAAGACGATGGGCGCTTCGGGTGGCTGGGCGCGCGGGCGGCTGGCGTGTTGGGAAGCCTGAAACAGCAGCGCCCCGGCAGCCAGGTGCAGCAGACCCGACAGGCCCAGCACCCAGCCGGTTCGGTGCGCGGGCTTGTAGGGGAGCGTCATGCAGGCATACAATCTAACGATCATTGGATTGTAGTCATGAACGAACGCGAACTCAAATCCGCCCTGTACGAGCAGGTGGCCCGCATCGGCAAGGCGCTGGCCAGCCCGAAGCGGCTGGAACTGCTGGAGGTGCTGGCGCAGGGCGACAAAACCGTGGACGCGCTGGCGCATCAGCTGGGCATCGACATGAAGCTGACCAGCGCACACCTGAAGGCGCTGCGCGAGGCGCGGCTGGTGGAAGGCCGGCGCGACGGCAAGTTCATGGTGTACCGGCTGACCGGGACGGACGTGGCGGTGCTGGGGGTGCGGCTGCGCGCGGTGGCCGAGGCGCATTTGCTGGAGTTCCAGCGGGCCTACGCCCAGCTGGTGGACGCGCCCGAGGGGCAGCTGGCGCCGATGGACCGCAAGGCGCTGATGGCGCAGGCGCGGCGCGGCGAGGTGGTGGTGATCGACGTTCGGCCCGCCAGCGAATTCGCCAGCGCCCACCTGCCCCACGCGCGCAGCCTGCCGCTGGACGAGCTGCGACAGCGCCTGGCCGCATTGCCCAAAGACCGCGAGATCGTGGCCTATTGCCGGGGGCCGTTCTGCCTCATGTCGGACGAGGCGGTGGCGCTGCTGCAGGCCGAGGGTTACCGCGCCCGCAAGTTGGCGGACGGGGTGAGTGAATGGCGCGCGGCAGGTTTGGCGGTGGCGTCAGAGCAGGCTGGGGCGCTGGAAGCGGTCAACTGAAAGGACGAGCACGGTGGACATGGATCTGAACGCAACGGTGATGGCCAGCGAGCCGCTGATCCGTGTGGGCCTGTTTGTGGGCGTGTTCGTGGTGGTGGCCCTGTGGGAATGGGCGTCGCCGCGCCGCGCCTTGCTCCTGAGCCGTCGCCAGCGCTGGACGGCGAACCTGGGGCTGGTTCTGCTGAACACGGCGGTGGTGCGGCTGCTGTTTCCGCTGGCGGCGGTGGGCATGGCGGCGCTGGCGGCCGAGCGGGGCTGGGGCTTGCTCCATGTGCTGGAGGTGCCGTTCTGGCTGGCGGTGCCGCTGGCGGTGGTGGCGATGGATTTTGTGATCTGGCTGCAGCATGTGATGGTGCACGCCGTGCCCGCGCTGTGGCGGCTGCACCGGGTGCACCATGCCGACGTCGACTACGACCTGACCACCGGGGCGCGCTTTCACCCGCTGGAGATCGTGCTGTCCATGGGCATCAAGTTCGCGACCATTGCGCTGCTGGGGGCGCCGGTGCTGGCGGTGCTGATCTTTGAGATCGTG
>DAIOEI010000438.1:0-2474 GCA_036746335.1 Hydrogenophaga sp.
GCTGGTTTGACCTTTGACATAATTCGGATGGACTCCGGAACGCCTCGTTTTGGACCATTCAACCTGATGGGAACAGCTCGATGGCAGTTTACAGCATGACCGGCTACGCCACAGCCCAATCCGGCGGCGCTGCTGCGGCCAATGCCAACGAGCTGGCGCGGGCCCCTGCGGCGGTGGTCGGCATGGAAATCCGCTCGGTCAACAGCCGATTTCTCGACCTGAGTTTCAAGTTGGCAGACGATCTGCGTGCTTGCGAACCCATGATCCGGGAATTGATTGGCGCACGCATCAAACGCGGCAAGGTGGAAGTTCGCGCCTGGGTCGAAGGCCGATCCGACCACGCTGCGCGTGCGCCCAGCCCCCAGGAACTGCAAAAATGGGCCAGCCTGCAGGATACGGTTCAGGCTTGGCTGCCTACCGCACCCCCACTCACGGTGGCTGACATCGTGCATCTGGCGCAACGACAGGCAGGCGCCGCTGGCGAGTTGCACAACGCCCTGCTGGCGCTGGCGCCCACTGGGATCGAACAGCTGGTTTCTGCGCGCCAGCGCGAGGGACAGCGCTTGGCCGACATGTTGCTCGATCGCCTGCAGCAGTTGCGCCAGCTCGCCAACGATGCACAACCCCTCATCCCCCAACTGGTGGCGCAGCAGCGCCAGCGGTTCCTGGACCGCTGGAACGAAGCCCTGCAGACCGGCGCCCCCGAGGGGCGCGCAGTGAATCCGGAAGCGGCCCAGGACCGCGCCCTGACCGAAGCCACCTCCTTTGCCATCCGCATCGATGTGGCCGAGGAGCTGACCCGGCTGGACTCCCACCTGACCGAGATCGAGCGCCTGATCCACAAGGGCGGGGACATCGGCAAGCGGCTGGACTTCCTGATCCAGGAACTGCACCGAGAGGCCAACACCCTGGGCTCCAAATCGTCCAGCCTGGAGCTCACCCGGATTTCGGTGGACATGAAAGTACTTGTTGAGCAAATGCGCGAACAAGTGCAGAACATTGAATGAACTGATGGAATACCCTGGAAACTTGTTTGTGGTGGCTGCCCCCAGCGGCGCTGGAAAATCCAGCCTGGTCAAGGCCTTGATGGAGCTGGACTCGCGGGTCGCGCCATCGGTCTCGCACACGACCCGGGCGCCCCGTGGCCAGGAGGTGCATGGACGAGAGTACTTTTTTGTCAGCCGGGAAACCTTTGACCAGATGGTGCTGCAGGGCTCGTTTCTGGAATGGGCCATGGTCCATGGCAACCGATATGGCACGTCCAAACAGGCGATTGAACAGCGCATGGCCCAAGGGGCTGACGTGGTGCTGGAGATCGACTTCCAGGGAGCCATTCAGGTCAAGCGCATTTTCCCCAACGCTGTGCTGGTTTTCATCCTGCCGCCGAGTTGGGAAGAGTTGCGTTCACGCCTGGAGCGCCGGGCCGAAGACAGCACCGAGGTCATTGAGCTGCGGCTGGAAAACGCAGCCCAGGAAATGGGGCACGCCCAAGAATTCGACTTCGTTATAATCAACGAGTTGTTTGAGCGCGCCTTGTTCGACCTCAAGGCCATTGTCCACGCCCAGCGCCTGCGGTTTGCAGCCCAGCGCATTGCACGCAGCGACACCTTCAAAGCGCTGAACATTTCCTGATCCACCCCACCACCGTCAAAGGCCCGACATGGCACGTATCACTGTTGAAGATTGCCTGGAGCAGATTCCAAACCGCTTTCAGCTCGTGCTGGCTGCCACTTACCGCGCTCGCATGCTCAGTCAAGGGCATGCTCCCAAGATTGAGAGCAAGAACAAGCCCGGCGTGACCGCACTGCGCGAGATTGCTGAGGGAAAAATCGGCTTGGAAATGCTCAAAAAGGTGCCCGTCTGAGCTTCAGACGCCCCTGAAAAAAGCCCGCGTTAGCGGGCTTTTTTGCGTCTGCCTCTGTCCTGTGTGCTCAGGCCGCGCCGATGTTGGGCACCAGCGCGCCCGCATTTTGCCCGCCGCGCAGGGCAGCGGTGAATGCCAGCATGCGGTCAATCGGCAGACGCGCACGCGGGATCAGCGCCGGGTCCACGTGGATCTGGTTCAGGTTTTTTTCCAGCACCTGCGCCACACCGGCCAGGCCATTCATCGCCATCCAGGGACAGTGTGCGCAGCTCTTGCAGGTGGCGCTGTTGCCAGCAGTGGGGGCCTCGATGAAGACCTTACCCGGGTTCTGCTGGCGCAGCATGTGCATCATGCCGTTGTCGGTGGCCACGATGAACTCGCTGGCATCCAGCTCGCGCGCGGCCTTCAGGATCGCCGAGGTCGAACCCACGGCATCGGCCAGTGCGACCACATCCGCCGGGCTCTCCGGGTGCACCAGCACCTTGGCCCCGGGATGCTCTTTCTTCAGCGCCTCCAGCTCGAAGCCCTTGAACTCGTCATGAACGATGCACGAGCCGTTCCACATCAGCATGTCGGCGCCGGTTTCGCGCTGGATGTAGCCGCCCAGGTG
>DAIOEI010000439.1:0-2457 GCA_036746335.1 Hydrogenophaga sp.
TCCTTGCCCAGCATCTCGCCGGAGGCGATGCGGAACAGCAGGGCGTAACCGATCTGACCTGCGGCGCCGGTGACGGCAACACGAACGGGCTTCTTGCTCATGGTGAAAACTCCAGAAATGGATGAATGAAGAGGGTGAACGGGTGAATGCACAGCCTGCAAACCAAACCGCCAAACCCTCCAGGAACCCGACGGGCAGCCACTGCGCTTCGCCCTCCAGTGTACCCGCGTTAACCCTGATCGGTCAATTTGTCTTATGTCTTATATAAGATATGATTGCGCCTTGCGCTACCCCTTTACGACGGTAAAATCGTCTGCAGATTCCCATGGCCACTTCGTCCACTTCAGCTCCAGATGACCCCGCTCAGGCGGCCCGGGTGGCAGTCGAATGGTCGTCGCCTGTGGGCACCGATGCCGCACCGCTGGCGCCAGCCTTCAGCCCGCTCTACCAGCAGATCAAGACCCTGATCCTGCGCAGCCTGCAAGCGGGGGAATGGAAGCCGGGCGACATGATCCCGAGCGAACTCGAACTGGCCGCAAGGTTCAAAGTGAGCCAGGGCACGGTGCGCAAAGCCATTGACGAGCTGGCCACCGACAACCTGCTGGTGAGGCGCCAGGGCAAGGGCACCTTTGTGGCCACACATGCGGAACAACACATCCAATACCGCTTCTTGCGGCTGCTGCCTGACGAAGACTCTCCACAGGCCCAGGGAGCAGCCGAGCGTGAGATCGTGGAATGCCGCCGCCTGCGCGCGCCGGCCGAAGTGGCGCGCCAACTGAGCTTGCGCACCGGCGATGCCCTGCTGCTTGTCAAGCGCGTGCTCTCGTTCGCTGGCGAGCCCGCCATCCTGGAAGACATCTGGCTGCCGGGAGGCCCGTTCAAGGGCCTGACGCTGGAAACCCTGGCGACCGACAAGGGGCCGATGTACGCCTTGTTCGAGACCGGGTTTGGTGTGCGTATGGTGCGCGCGGTAGAAAAAATCAAGGCAGTCAGCGCTGATGCCGATGCAGCGCGCCTGCTGGGCGTTCGCGAAGGTTATCCGCTGCTGAGTGTTGAGCGCTTGGCCTTCACCTACAACGACATCCCCATGGAGTTGCGGCGCGGCCTGTACCGGACCGACAGCAGGCACTACCACAACGAACTGAGTTGAGCAGTCGCCAAGGCGCATCATCCCAAATCCCGACTTCTTCACCCAGCGTCAGGCTCTGACATGTTGCGTTGCAATAGAATTTGAAGCTCTGCGACAAGAGTTACATGCGAGTTACGAGCAGACATCCATCCCGAGTTCGCCCCCCAAAAGAAAGCTCCAAAATGACCGAATTGACCAAAAAGCGGCCCGAGTTCCGCAACATCAATGCGTTCAAGGACCTGACCACCTACCGCCTGCCATTGGCTGGATGGGTGTCGATCCTGCACCGCGCCAGCGGCGGCCTGATGTTTATCTTGTTGCCCCTGATCGTCTGGCTGTTCGACACGTCGGTGTCGTCCGAAATATCCTACGAAGTGTTTCAGTCGGCTTTCAGTGCCGGGCTGGGTTTTGTGCCCGGCTGGTTCATCAAGCTGGTCGTTCTGGCGCTGATCTGGGCCTACCTGCACCACCTGATCGCAGGCGTGCGCCACCTGTACATGGACATGTTCCATGCGGTGACCAAGTCATTCGGCAAATCTTCGGCTGTTGCTACTCTGGCGCTGTCCATCGGATTGACCGTGGTGCTCGGCGCCAAGCTGTTCGGCCTGTATTGATCACAAGAGGGAAAACTCCATGTCTTATGGTTCCAAACGCGTCGTTACAGGCGCCCACTATGGCCTTCGCGACTGGCTGGCCCAGCGCATCACTGGCGCGCTGATCGCCCTGTTTACCCTGATCGTTCTGGCGCAGGTCCTGTTCACCAGCGGTCCGATTGGCTATGAAGCATGGGCCGGCATCTTTGCCGCCCAGTGGATGAAAGCACTGACCTTTGCCGTGTTTGTGGCGCTGGCCTGGCACGTCTGGTTTGGCATGCGCGACATCTGGATGGACTACGTCAAACCCGCCGGCATCCGCCTGGCGCTGCATATCTTCACCATCGTCTGGCTCGTGGCCTGCCTGGGCTGGGCTGTTCAAGTTCTCTGGAGGCTCTGAAGCCATGACCGCAACCCGCACTCTCCCCAAACGCCAGTTTGACGTTGTGATCGTTGGCGCCGGCGGCTCCGGCATGCGTGCCTCACTGCAGCTGGCGCGCGCCGGCCTGAAGGTGGCCGTGCTCTCCAAGGTCTTCCCCACCCGCTCGCACACCGTGGCCGCTCAAGGCGGCGTGTCCGCCTCGCTGGGCAACATGAGCGAGGACAACTGGCACTACCACTTCTACGACACCATCAAGGGCTCTGACTGGCTGGGCGACCAGGATGCCATCGAGTTCATGTGCCGTGAAGCACCCAAGGTCGTGTACGAGCTGGAGCACTTCGGCATGCCGTTTG
>DAIOEI010000440.1:0-2446 GCA_036746335.1 Hydrogenophaga sp.
GAATCCACGAACCAGCAGGCCAGGCCGTGGATGTTGCGCAACAGCGAGACGAAGCAAAACTCGCGCAGCGCGTCTCCCCCGCCGAGGCCGCCGGGCGGGCGGTTTTCGGTGATCTCGATGCGGGCGCGCTCGCCCTGCGTGAGCAGGGCGAGCGCGATGTCGGGCGTGAGCAGGGCGTGGTGGCGGCACCAGCGCTTGAGCGCGACGCCCAGCGTGGGCGCCGAGAGCGAGGCCCGGGCTAACATGCCGTAGCTGCCCCAGGGCAGGGGGCGGCTGAACCAGCCCAGGGCCTCGTCGTCCAGCGTCTGCATGGCGGCGGCGGAAAGGGTTTCAAACTGCGCGGCAGTGACCCGCGCGCTGCTTTGGCTCAGGACTTCTGGCGCAATCTGTGCCGCCTGTAGGGCGGCCTTGGGGTGTAGGCCGCGCTGCTCGATGGCGCGGACCGTGGCGCGAACAAAGGCCATCGGTGTAGCGGCGACACCACGCAGCAAGGTGTTGTGGTCTGTGGCGGGCAACTGGACAGGGCGGCGCGGGCTTGGCATGGCCGAAGTGTGATCAAAGATGGCACGATTTGCAACCTGGATGGCGACCCGGTATCCGGCCTTGCACCTATCCTCCACAATGCTTGCAAGCCCCCCTTTTCCTGCCTGTCCGACGCCGAAAGCCTTGCCATGACGATTCTGGAGACACAACTCAACGCCCGCTCCGCCGACTTCCAGGCCAACGTCGCCGCCATGCGCGTGGTGGTGGACGACCTGAAGGCGCAGATTGAAAAGGCCACGCTCGGCGGCGGCGAGGCCGCCCGCGCCAAACACACTGCGCGCGGCAAGCTGCTGCCGCGCGACCGGGTGCAGATGCTGCTGGACCCGGGCACGCCCTTTCTGGAACTGAGCCCGCTGGCCGCGATGGGCATGTACCCGGACCGCGACGGCAGCGACAGTGCGCCCTGCGCCGGTGTCATCGCTGGCGTGGGCCGCGTGAGCGGCGTGGACTGCATGATCGTCTGCAACGACGCCACGGTGAAGGGCGGCACCTACTACCCGTTGACCGTCAAGAAGCACCTGCGTGCGCAGGAAGTGGCGCAGCAGAACAACCTGCCCTGCATCTACCTGGTGGACTCGGGCGGCGCCAACCTGCCGAACCAGGACGAGGTCTTCCCCGACCGCGACCACTTCGGCCGCATCTTCTTCAACCAGGCCAACATGAGCGCGCAGGGCATCGCGCAGATCGCGGTGGTCATGGGCTCGTGCACGGCCGGTGGCGCTTACGTGCCGGCCATGAGCGACGAGACCATCATCGTCAAGAACCAGGGCACCATCTTCCTGGGCGGCCCGCCGCTGGTGAAGGCCGCCACCGGCGAGGTGGTCACCGCCGAAGACCTGGGCGGTGGTGATGTGCACACGCGCCTGAGCGGCGTGGCCGACCACCTGGCGCAGAACGACCTGCACGCCATCGCGCTGGCGCGCCAGGCGGTGAAGAACCTCAACGCCCGCAAGGTGCCGCCCATCACCACCATCGACCCGGTGGCGCCGCTGTACCCGGCCGAAGAGCTGTACGGCGTGATCCCGACCGACACGCGCAAGCCGTTTGATGTGCGCGAGATCATCGCCCGCATCGTCGACGGCTCGGACTTCGACGAGTTCAAGTCGCGCTTCGGCACCACCCTGGTCTGCGGCTTTGCGCGCATCGAAGGCATGCCGGTCGGCATCATCGCCAACAACGGCATTCTGTTCAGCGAATCGGCGCTCAAGGGCGCGCACTTCATCGAGCTCTGCTGTCAGCGCAAGACACCACTGGTGTTTCTGCAGAACATCACCGGCTTCATGGTCGGCCGCAAGTACGAGAACGAAGGCATCGCCCGCAACGGCGCCAAGATGGTGACCGCCGTGGCCACCGCCGCGGTGCCCAAGTTCACGGTCATCATCGGCGGCAGCTTCGGCGCCGGCAACTACGGCATGTGCGGCCGCGCCTACTCGCCCCGCTTCCTGTGGATGTGGCCGAACGCGCGCATCAGCGTCATGGGCGGCGAGCAGGCCGCGAGCGTGCTGGCCACCGTCAAGCGTGATGGCATTGAAGGCAAGGGCGGCAACTGGAGCGCCGAAGAAGAAGCAGCGTTCAAGGCCCCGATCAAGGAGCAGTACGAGGTGCAGGGCCACCCCTACTACGCCACCGCCCGCCTGTGGGACGACGGCGTGATCGACCCGGCCGACACGCGCCGCGTGCTGGCGCTGGGCCTCTCGGCGTCGCTGAACGCGCCGATCCCCGAGACCAAGTTTGGACTTTTCCGCATGTGATGTGTATGATTTTATGTTTTCATACACATTGAGGGGTGGTCAGCATGCGAACCAACATCGTGATCGACGACAAGCTCATGGCGGATGTCATGGCCACTGGCGACTTCAAGACCAAGAAAGACGCGGTCGAGGAAGGCTTGCGGTTGCTCAAA
>DAIOEI010000441.1:0-2441 GCA_036746335.1 Hydrogenophaga sp.
CGTCTTGCGGCACCGGCTGCATCGTTTCCGGGTTCACCACTCGAACGTCGCGTTGCAGGTGGTAGCGCACACCCTGGCGCGCGTTCAGCCGGGCACGCTCGCCAATGTCGAGTTGGTCCCAGGCTTCGTGTTTGGCGCAAACCGTGGCCGGGCCGTAGACCTCGGTCAGGCCATACACATGGGTCAGGTCAAAGCCCATCTGCTCCATGCCTTCGATCATCGACGCCGGCGGCGCCGCGCCCGCCACCATGGCCTTGATGCCCTTGGGGATGCCCGCCTTCATTGCCGCCGGTGCGTTCACCAGCAGTCCCTGGACGATGGGGGCGCCGCAGTAATGCGTCACGCCGTGTTCGCGCATCAGGTCGAAGATGGCCTGCGCCTCCACCCGCCGCAGACAGACGTTGACGCCCGCGCGGGCCGCCACGGTCCAGGGGAAACACCAGCCGTTGCAGTGGAACATGGGCAGTGTCCACAGGTAGACCGCGTGCTTGGGCATGTCCCATTCCAGGATGTTGCTGATGGCGTTGGTCGCCGCGCCCCGGTGGTGGTAGACCACGCCCTTGGGGTTGCCGGTGGTGCCGCTGGTGTAGTTGAGCGCGATGGCGTCCCACTCGTCGCCGGGCAGGCTCCAGGCAAAAGCCGGGTCGCCGCTCGCCAGGAAGGATTCATAGGTGGTGCTGCCCACCGGGGTGGATTCGCCGGTGAACAGCGCGTCTTCCACGTCGATCACCAGCAACGGCGTGGTGGACTGGCGCAACGTCAGCGCCTTGGCCATGGTGCCCGCGAACTCCGGGTCCACGATCACCGCCTTGGCTTCGCCGTGGTCCAGCATGAAGGCGATGGCTTCCGGATCGAGGCGGGTGTTGAGCGCGTTGAGCACCGCGCCCGCCATCGGCACACCAAAGTGCGCCTCCACCATCGGCGGCGTGTTGGGCAGCATCACGGCCACGGTCTGGTTCTTGCCGATACCGGCGTGTTGCAGGGCGCTCGCCAGTTGGCGGCAGCGGGCGTAGGTCTGTGCCCAGGTCTGGCGCAGCGGGCCGTGCACGATGGCCAGCCGGTCGGGGTAGACCTCGGCCGTGCGCTCAATGAATGACAGGGGGGAAATGGGTGCGAAGTTGGCCTCGGTGCGCGGGAGGTCCTGGTCGAAGATGCCGGTCATTGTTGTCTCCATTGTTTTTGAAATCGCGTGGGGGAGAATACCCCGGTGGCGATCCCCCAGACCTTCATCCAGGAACTGCTCAACCGCGTCGACGTGGTCGACGTGGTGGGCCGGTACGTCCAGTTGAAAAAAGGCGGCGCCAACCTCATGGGGCTGTGCCCGTTCCACGGCGAAAAATCGCCGTCGTTCAGCGTCAGCCCGACCAAACAGTTCTACCACTGCTTCGGCTGCGGCGCCAACGGCAACGCCATCGGTTTCCTCATGGAACACGCCGGCATGAGCTTCATCGAGGCAGTGAAAGACCTGGCCCAGCAGACCGGCCTTCAGGTGCCCGAAGACGACGCCTCGCCGCAAGACCGCGAGCGCGCCGCCCAGCAGCGCCAGAAGCAGGTCACGCTGAACGATGTGCTGGAGAAGTCGGCCCAGGCCTACATCAAGCACCTGAAGGCATCGCCGCGCGCCGTGAGCTACCTCAAGGGGCGTGGCCTCTCGGGCGAGATCGCCAAGACCTTTGGTTTGGGCTACGCACCCGAAGGTTGGCGCAGCCTGGCCAGCGTCTTCCCGGACTACGCCGATGCGCTGCTGGTCGAGTCGGGCATGGTGATCGCGCACGAAGATGAAAAAGGCCAGGACGGCGAAGCCAAACGCTACGACCGCTTCCGCGACCGCATCATGTTCCCGATCCGCAACGTCAAGGGCGAGTACATCGGCTTTGGCGGGCGCGTGCTCGACAAGGGCGAACCCAAGTACCTGAACTCGCCCGAGACGCCGGTGTTCAGCAAGGGCCGCGAACTTTACGGGCTGTTCGAGGCGCGCACCGCCATCCGTGTGGCGGGCTATGCCCTCGTCACCGAGGGCTACATGGACGTGGTCGCCCTGGCCCAGCTCGGTTTTGCCAACGCCGTGGCCACACTGGGCACCGCCTGCACGCCCGACCATGTGCAGAAGCTCTTCCGCTTCACCGACAGCGTGGTCTTCAGCTTCGACGGCGACGGCGCCGGCCGCCGCGCCGCCCGCAAGGCGCTCGACGCCGCCCTGCCCCTGGCCACCGACACCCGCAGCGTCAAATTCCTCTTCCTGCCCGCCGAACACGACCCGGACAGCTACATCCGCGCCAACGGCGAAGCCGCCTTTGCCCAGTGCGTGAAGGACGCGGTACCGCTCTCGCGTTTTCTGGTGGAAGCTGCCAGCGCCGATTGCGACCTCTCCAGCGCCGAGGGCCGAGCCCGCCTGGCCAGCCAGGCCCGCCCCCTGTGGAGCGCTTTGCCCGAAGGAGCGC
>DAIOEI010000442.1:0-2432 GCA_036746335.1 Hydrogenophaga sp.
CGGGCCATCTCGATGCGGCAGCGCGCATCGGCAATGCGCTCGTGCCAGACCGATTGGGCCGACACCGGCTTGCCGAACGCGACGCGGCTGTTGAGCCGCTTGCACATGAGTTCGAGCGCGCGCTCGGCCGCGCCGATGCTGCGCATGCAGTGGTGGATGCGACCGGGGCCCAGGCGGCCTTGGGCAATTTCAAAGCCCCGGCCTTCACCCAGCAGCAGGTTGCCCACCGGCACGCGCACATTCTTCAGTCGCACTTCCATGTGGCCGTGGGGCGCGTCGTCGTAGCCGAACACCGACAGCGGACGCACCACCTCGATGCCGGGCGCATTGGCAGGCACCACGATCATGGATTGTTGCGAGTGGCGCGGCGCCTCGGGGTCGGTTTTGCCCATGACGATGTACACCGCGCAACGTGGGTCGCCCGCGCCAGACGACCACCACTTGAGGCCGTTGATCACGTATTCATCGCCGTCCCGTTCGATCGCGCACTGGATGTTGGTGGCGTCCGATGAGGCCACGGCGGGCTCGGTCATCAAGAAGGCCGAGCGGATCTGGCCTTTGAGCAGCGGTTCGAGCCACTCGTCTTTGATGGCCTCGCTGGCGTAGCGCTCCAGGGTTTCCATGTTGCCGGTATCGGGCGCCGAGCAGTTGAAAATTTCGGCGGCGAACGCCACGCGACCCATGATCTCGCACATCGGTGCGTATTCCAGGTTGGACAAGCCCTCCGGCGCGCGAGGGCTGCGGGGCAGAAATAGATTCCACAGCCCCGCTGCACGGGCGATGGGTTTGAGCTCTTCGACGATCTGGGTGGGGATCCAGGCGTTGCCCTTGGCGCGGTTGGCAGCGATCTCCGCAAAGAACCGGGCCTCATTGGGGTAGATGTGTTCGTCCATGAAGGCCAGCAGGCGCTGGCGCATGTCCTTGACTTTGTCGGTGTAGTCGAAGTTCATCGGTTTTCCTTTGGATGGGCAATCGGGGCAAGCTGCGGGTGGTCTCAGGCGCGCTGCGCAAAACCCCAGGCCATTTCAGCCAGGGGCCTGGCGCCGGCCGCAGACGACACCGCCTGGGCGCTGGAGGCGGTTCCCGCCTCGACCCGCTTGGCAATGCCCTGCAAGATGGCAGCGAGGCGAAACAGGTTGTAGGCGAGGTAGAAGTTCCAGTCGGCCTGGAGCTGGTCTGGGGAGACAAACCCCGTGCGCTCGCAATAACGGGCGATGTAATCGGCCTCGGTGGGTATGCCCAGTGCCTGGACATCCAGGCCGCCGATGCCGCGAAAGGCGCCAGGTGGAATGTGCCAGGCCATGCAGTGGTAGCTGAAGTCGGCCAGCGGGTGGCCCAGGGTGGAGAGTTCCCAGTCGAGGATGGCGAGCACGCGTGACTCGCTCGGGTGGAACATCAGGTTGTCCAGCCTGTAGTCGCCGTGGACGATGGACACCATCGACTCGTCGCGGGCCATGGCCGGGATGTTCAGCGGCAGCCATTCCATGAGCCGGTCCATCTCGGGGATCGGCTGGGTGATGGAGGCCACGTACTGCTTGCTCCAGCGACCGATCTGGCGTTCGAAATAGTTGCCCGGCTTGCCGTAGTCGGCCAGGCCGATCGCGTCGGGCTTGACGCTGTGCAGCGCGGCGAGTACGCGGTTCATTTCGTCGTAGACCGAACCCCGCTGCTCGCGGCTGAGATCGGGCAGCGACTGGTCCCACATCACGCGGCCCTCGACGCACTCCATCACGTAAAACGCGCGGCCAATTACCGACTCGTCTTCGCACAACACATGCATTTGCGCCACTGGCACACCTGTGCCCTGCAATGCGCCCATGACCCGGAATTCGCGCTCAATGGCGTGGGCCGAAGGCAGCAGCTTGGCCACTGGGCCTGGTTTGGCGCGCATCACATAGGCTCGGCCAGGGGTGATGAGTTTGTAGGTCGGGTTGGACTGTCCACCTTTGAACATCTCCACCGACAAGGGGCCCTTGAAATCAGGCAGGTGGCCTGGCAACCAGCCCTGCAACGCGTCGGTATCGAAGCTGTGTTGGGCAGCCACCGGCCTGGTACCGGTGAAGTTGTCAAAATCGTTCATGCGTTCACCGGTGTGGATGAAGGGCTCCCGAGCCTCAGTTGTCTGCTTCGGCGATGCGCATCAGCTGGCTGCGGTTGCGCACCACCAGACCACCTTGCTCGATGCGGATGGCGTTTTCCCTTTCCATGGACTTGAGTTCCTGGTTCACGCGCTGGCGGGAAGCACCCAGCAGTTGCGCCAGTTCCTCCTGGGCCAGCTGCAGGCCGATGCGCATCTCGTTGCCGTCCTGCAGGCAGGGGACGCCGTAGCTGCGGACCAGGTGCAGCAATTGTTTGGCCAGCCGGGCGCGCAAGGGCAGGGTGTTGAGGTCCTCCACCAGGCCAAAAAGGGTGCGGATGCGCCGGGCTTGCAG
>DAIOEI010000443.1:0-2431 GCA_036746335.1 Hydrogenophaga sp.
ACATAGACCAGGAAAAAGCCCAGCGCCAGCTGCAGCGGCTGCGTCTGGCGCAACTCGGCAAAGCGAGCCTGGCTTTCCTTGAGAAAGTCGAGACTGAAATAGCGGTTCAGGTCGAAGGCAAAAAAGGCGATCAGCCCCAAGGCCACAGCGAGCAATAGAAGGAGTTTGCGCAAGTTCATGTCGGCTTCCGTTGAGGGTTTGGCGGTCAGTCGCTGGGGGGCGGGCCATTCTTACACTTTTGATCAAAATCAAGGGCTGGGCCTGCGCCGGGAACTCGCAGCACCCTGGCGGTCGGATGGGTGTAGCCTGAAGCCCTGCACGAACTGGACTGCCATGCCCCTTCCTGACCAAGCTCCTTCACCCCTTATCCAACGCCCGGTGAATGCCGGTGGGCCCGCCACCGCACTGCATGCAAGCACGGCGCAAGCGGTGCTGGACGCCGTTCAGAGCGCGGCCAGCGGCCTGAGCGCTGCGCAGGCCCAGGAGCGCTTGCACCAGTACGGCCCGAACCGGCTGGAAGCGGCGGAAGGGCCAGGGCTGTGGCGCCGGGTGCTGGCGCAGTTCAACAACCTGCTCATCCTGGTGCTGCTCACTGCGGTGGTGATCACTGCGCTGATCGGTCACACGCTGGACGCGGCCGTGATCCTGGCGGTGGTCTTGCTCAATGTGTCCATCGGTGTGCTCCAGGAAGGCAAGGCCGAAAAGGCCTTGCAGGCCATCCGGCACCTGCTGGCACCGCACGCCAACGTCTGGCGCGACGGGCGGCTGCAGGAAATCGACGCGGCCGACCTGGTGCCCGGTGACGTGGTGCAACTGGCCTCGGGTGACAGCCTGCCCGCCGATGTGCGCTGGCTGGAGCTGTCCAACCTGCGGGTGGACGAGTCGGCACTCACGGGCGAGTCGGTTCCGGTGGAAAAGGCGCTGGCGCCAGTGGCCGTCGACGCTGCGCTGGGCGACCGCCTGTGCATGGGCTACGCGGGCACGCTGGTCAGCCAGGGGCAGGCGCGCGGCGTGGTGGTGGCCACCGGCAGCGCCACCGAAATGGGCCGCATCGGCCGCCTGCTGGAATCGGTGGAGGCGGTGACCACGCCCCTGGTGCGCAACATGAGCCAGCTGGCTCGCTGGATCACGTTGGCGGTGGTGGTGGCTGCCGCTGCCCTGTTTGCCTACGGCACGCTGGTCCGTGGCCTGCCCATGGCCGAGATGTTCATGACCGCTGTGGGCCTGGCGGTGGCGGCCATTCCCGAGGGCTTGCCGGCCATCATGTCCATCACGCTGGCCATCGGGGTGCAGCGCATGGCCGCGCGCCATGCGGTGATCCGCCGCCTGCCGGCGGTCGAAACCCTGGGCTCGGTCACGGTGATCTGTTCCGACAAGACCGGCACCCTGACCCGCAACGAAATGACGGTGCAGCAGGTGGTGCTGGCCGACAGCATGGTGGATGTGGAGGGAGCGGGGTATGCGCCCGAGGGTGCCCTGCGCTGCAACGGCCACCCCCTGCAACCCGCCGAGCTGTTTCGCGAGGCGCCGGGCCTGCTGGCGCTGGCCGAGGCGGCCGCGCTGTGCAACGACGCCAGCCTGCACGCCGAGGGCGGGCATTGGCAGCTCACCGGCGACCCGACCGAGGGCGCGTTGCTGACGCTGGCCATGAAGGCCGGCATGGCCCCGGTCGAGCTGGCGCGCGAGCGCCCGCGCACCGGCGTGATTCCGTTCGAGTCCGAACACCGCTACATGGCCACCGCCCATGCCGCCTGGGCGGATGAAACTCCCGGGCAGGTGTTGCTGCTCAAGGGTGCGCCCGAGCAGGTGCTGGCCATGTGCAGCCACCAGCAGGACCTGGCCGGGCAACGCCAAACGCTGGATGCAGACCACTGGCAGCGTGCGATCGACGCACAGGCCCGTGAGGGCCGCCGCGTGCTGGCGCTGGCCCGTGGATCGTGGGATGAAGCCTCGGCGCTGGACAGCCACTGCCCGGTGCAGGGGCTGACTCTGCTGGGGCTGGTGGGCATCATCGATCCGCCCCGTCAGGAGGCCATTGAGGCGGTTGCCCAATGCCGGGCTGCGGGCATCCGGGTCAAGATGATCACTGGCGACCACGGCGTGACCGCCAGCGCCATTGCCACGCAACTTGGCATGGGCGAGGCCTTGCGCGCGGTGAC
Source organism: Hydrogenophaga sp. (assembly GCA_036746335.1). GTDB lineage: Bacteria > Pseudomonadota > Gammaproteobacteria > Burkholderiales > Burkholderiaceae_C > Hydrogenophaga. The sequence goes on from DAIOEI010000443.1 coordinate 2,160, forward strand.
CGGCCCGGAGATCGAGGCCATGGACAACGCGGCCCTGCAGCAGGTGGTGCAGGATACCGATGTGTTCGCCCGCGCCAGCCCGGAACACAAGCTGCGCCTGGTGCAGGCCCTGCAGGCGCGGGGCGAGGTGGTCGCCATGACCGGCGACGGCGTCAACGACGCGCCCGCGCTCAAGCAGGCCGACGTGGGTGTGGCCATGGGCCGCAAGGGCACCGAAGCGGCCAAGCAGGCGGGCGCCATTGTGCTGGCCGACGACAACTTTGCCTCCATCG
>DAIOEI010000444.1:0-2428 GCA_036746335.1 Hydrogenophaga sp.
CGCTGGCACAATGAATCCAGAAGCGCACGGGTCGCACGCTGCGGCCACCACTTTCAGGAGTTCACATGGGCTGGTTTTCCAAAAGCACCGATGGGTTTTTTCTTGCCACCACCACGCCGCCCGACATCGGGCAGCGTCAGTACCTGGGCTTGGTGAACGGTGAGGCCGTCATCGGCGCCAACATCTTCCGTGACATGTTCGCCTCGGTGCGGGATGTGGTGGGTGGCCGTGCAGGCGGCTATGAGCGGGCCCTGGCCGGTGCCCGCGATGCGGCCATGGAAGAAATGATCGATGCCGCCAAGCAGATGGGCGCCAACGGCGTGATCGGTATTGATTTTGACTACGAGGTGCTCGGCGAGACCAACGGCATGATGATGGTGGCCGTCAGCGGCACGGCCGTGAAGCTCGGCTGATCGGCCCCAGCAGACCATGGATGCATACCTCCTGATTGGCAACGCCAATACCCGCAAATCTTCCGTCTTGCGCAGCCTCACCGGTTGTTTCAATCGCAGCGTGCGCGATATCCAGTTGCAAGACGGGCGCCGCGCAGTGCGCTTTTACGCTCGCGCGGGCACGCTGCAAGTCACCCGCACGACGCCCGAGGACTTCATGCAAGAGGTGGCCCGCGCGCGCTGTGAGGCGGTGCTGTTTTGCCTGGCGCCGACGGCGCACGCCTCTGATCCGCTGGATTTTCCGGATGCCCAGAGCTATGTGGCGGCTTTTCGCGCCAAGGGCTGGCGTATCAAAGGCGTCGCCGTGCTGGGGCAGGACGGCGGCGGCGTGCGCGCGCCCAACCTGCGCCAGCATGTGCTGGCACCCACCCAGCCGGTGAACCTGACCGCGCGGGATGTGCGGGCGCAGTTTGGCTGGGTTTGAAGCCTTGGGCGCTGTGGCACTATCATGCAGTCATGCTCGGTCTGCCTCACCCTGTCTTGGAAGCTTTCTGCCGCGAGCACCATGTGCTTCGCCTGTCTCTGTTCGGCTCGCGATTGAAGGGGACCCATCGCGACGACAGCGATGTGGATGTGCTGGTTGAATTCGAAGCTGGGCACACGCCATCGATGTTCGGCCTTGTGCGCATGGAGAGTCGACTCAGCGAGTTGCTCGGACTACGGGTGGATTTGCGGACACCGGGCGACTTGTCGCGCTACTTCCGCCAGTCTGTGATCGATGGCGCTCAGGTTCACTATGCCGCCTGAAGACCGCATCCGTGTTTTACACATGCGCGATGCTTGCGCGTCGGTTGCGCGTTTTGTTGGGCAGAGGCAGCGCAGCGATCTCGATCACGATGAGATGTTGCGCTTTGCACTGGTCAGGGCGATCGAGATCGTGGGTGAAGCGGCTTCCAGGGTGACAGGTTCAACCCGTGTCAGCCATCCTGCCATTCCTTGGCGAGAAGCCGTTGCCATCCGAAATCGGCTGATCCATGCTTACTTCGACGTGGATTTGGACGTGTTGTGGCAAACGGCCACGGACGACCTGCCTGCGCTTGAAAAAGAGCTCAATGCGTTGTTGAGCGCCTGAGGCTCAGACCGCCTGCGCCACCAGCGTGAAACACAGCGGCAACTGGGCCGCCTGGTGTTCGTACACCGCGTAGTCTTTTTCCCGGTTGAGGTGCGGGTGTTCTTGCAGCCGCTGCAGGCGCATGCCACTGCCGATGCAGGCGGTCACGACCTCGCCCAGTGTGTGGACGAACCAGTAGCCGGTTTCGCCGGGGCCGCCTTCGCTGCCGTCGTAGGTGATGGCTTCGTCGATTCGGACCGGGGTCTTGTCGAAGTAGCTGCGCTCGGGTTGCATCGGCTGAGCGCTGTCGGGGTTGAACATTTCCAGCACCGGGTGGGTTTCGTACACCACCAGGCGGGCGCCGGGGCGCATCAGCGAGCGCACGGCTTCAAAGAAGCGGGGCAGGTCGGGCATCCAGTTCAGCACGCCGATGGTGATCAACACCAGGTCGTGCTGCCCGAGGTCGTCTGGCAACGCATACACGTCGGCCTCGACCCAGCGCGGGTTCAGGCCGGTGGCCGCCGAGAGGAGGGCGGCCTGGGGCAGGAAGGCGTCGGACTGGTCCACCCCAAGCGTCGGTATCGCGCCGAGGCTGGCGAGCGAGAGCAGCTCGCGGCCGTTGTTGCAGCCGACCTGCACCGCGCTGCATCCCGCAATATTCAGCTCGGTGAGGGTCTGGGTGAGGCAGGCGTCCAGCACGCTGAAGCCCGGCTGGCCCGCTGCTTGCAGCAGCGCGTCCCACGCGGGCCCTTGGCCGTGCAGAGGGGCCGATGCGTCCCAGGCGGCTTTGTTGGCCTCGGTGAAGGTGCTCAGCGTGTGGTGGATGCTCATGGGCAAAGCCGGGGTGTGCAGGGCAGAGGGGGCGGATGGTCGCGGCGACCAGCTGTCAACCGCCGCGCAAGGCCCGCAGCAGTTTCATTCCCCC
>DAIOEI010000445.1:0-2424 GCA_036746335.1 Hydrogenophaga sp.
TAAAGGGGAGACTCCCGGTCTCGCACCTTGCAGCACCGGGATTGTTGTTTCTGGGTCTATCGCCCGAGGTGAATCACCGTGATCGTCACGCCCCAAATACACCGCTTCGAGCAAGCCTTGCAATTGCGCAGCGGCGCCGTCTTGCCCAGCTATGAGCTGGTGTACGAAACCTATGGCACGCTCAACGAACAGCGCTCGAATGCGGTGCTCGTTTGCCATGCATTGAATGCCAGCCACCATGTTGCCGGGTGGCATGCCGACGCCAGCGGCCAACCGGTGCCGCGCAGCGAAGGTTGGTGGCACAACATGATCGGCCCTGGTAAACCACTGAACACCGACAAGTTCTTTGTCATTGGTGTCAACAACCTGGGCTCCTGTTTCGGATCCACCGGTCCGACCCATCTGAACCCAGCCAGTGGCACACCCTGGGGTGCCGACTTTCCGGTGGTCACGGTGGAAGACTGGGTAACCGCACAGGCGCGGCTGCTGGATGTGCTGGGCATTCAGATCCTGGCTGCCGTCATGGGTGGCAGTCTGGGCGGGATGCAGACCTTGAGCTGGACTTTGCAGTACCCCGAACGCGTGCGCTACGCCGTGGTGGTGGCCAGCGCACCCAACCTCACGGCTGAGAACATCGCCTTCAATGAAGTGGCGCGCCGCTCCATCGTGACCGATCCCGATTTTCACGAAGGCCATTACCTGCGGCACGGCACCTTGCCGCGGCGAGGCCTGCGCATCGCCCGCATGATCGGGCACATCACCTACCTGAGTGATGACGTGATGAACGAGAAGTTTGGCCGCACACTCAAACCTGCCGATCTCGACGCCACGCCGCCCCAAGGCGGCGCAGCCCCGGTGATTGACGTTCAAGCGAGCACCGCATGGGGGTACAGGTACTCGACCCAAGATGTCGAATTTCAGATTGAAAGCTACCTGCGCTACCAGGGCGACAAATTCAGCGAGTACTTTGACGCCAACACCTACCTGTTGATTACCCGCGCTCTCGACTACTTTGACCCCGCCCGGGAGCACGACGGCAACCTCACGCAAGCCCTGGCGCGCGCGCAGGCCCGTTTTCTGGTGATCAGCTTCTCGACCGATTGGCGGTTCTCACCCGCCCGAAGCCGGGAAATCGTCAAGGCCCTGCTGGACAACCAGCGTGAGGTCAGTTACGCCGAAATCGATGCGCCCCACGGGCACGACGCCTTCTTGCTCGACGACCCGCGCTACCACGCGGCGGTGCGAGCCTACTTTGACCAGACGGTCGCCCCTACGTTGGGAGACTTGGCATGAGCGAACACAGTCTGCACGCATCCATTGCCCGCCTGGTGCCGCCGGGCTCGCGGGTGCTGGACCTTGGCTGTGGCGACGGGGCCTTGCTCGCACACCTGCAGTCCCAACGTGCCTGCACCGGCTATGGTGTGGAGATTGACGATGCCAAGGTGCAGGCCTGCATGCGCCGCGGCGTCAGCGTGCTTCAGCTCAACCTGGAAGACGGGCTGACCATGTTCGGCGACAACGCGTTTGACGTGGTGCTGCAGATCGACACACTGCAACACCTGCGCAACGCAGAAACCATGCTGCGCGAAACGGCCAGGGTCGGGCGCATCGGCATCGTGGCCTTCCCGAATTTTGCGCACTGGCCCAACCGCATGGCTGTGCTGCTCGGCCGCATGCCGGTGACCCGCCGTCTGCCTTATCAGTGGTACGACACGCCCAATATCCGCGTCGGCACCCATGCCGACTTTGAGCTGTTGGCACGCGCTTGCGGCCTCCGGGTTGAAGACAGCTTTGGTCTTGAAGATGACCGAGAAGTGCGCACCTTGCCCAATTTGCTGGCCAGCACAGCCGTTTTCAAGTTGTCCAGCTGAGCAGTTCAGCCACCTGCTTCGCGCGGGGCATCCGCAGCGAAGTCACCGCCATCGAGCCGCCCGGGCGTCCAGCCAGGGTAGATCTTGGCAAAGGTGGCGCAGATTGCGTCCAGCGGCAGGTCGTCAAAACTGCCACGCTCGTTCACGTATTCCATGTGCCGTTGCCCGGCCTGGTCATAGGGGTGGTAGAGCGAATCGTGCACACCATCGAATTCCAATGGCAACAGCCCGAACTTCTCGCACAGCGACAAGTTGAAGGCGGGCGTCGCCTTGCGCCATGCACCGTCGATCCACAGCTCGGTGTACCCATGCCAGGCAAACACATCGGTGCCCATGGTCTGGCGCAACTTCTCGGTAGACAGGTGGTTGCGCACGTCGGCAAATCCCAGCCGGGCCGGGATACCGGCTGCGCGTGCCACCGCCGCCAACACCACCGCCTTGGGCACGCACCAGCCATGTCCCTGCGCCAGGGCAGAGCTGGCGCGCATGCCCGAGGGTGAAAGGTCGATGCGATAAGGGTCGTAACGCAAACCATCGCGCACCGCGAGGTACA